>NZ_LGIT01000007.1 GCF_001187865.1 Klebsiella sp. RIT-PI-d | reverse complement strand
ATTTGCCTGGCGGCACTAGCGCGGCGGTCCCACCTGACCCCATGCCGAACTCAGAAGTGAAACGCCGTAGCGCCGATGGTAGTGTGGGGTCTCCCCATGCGAGAGTAGGGAACTGCCAGGCATCAAACAAGTGAAAAGCCCATCCTTACGGATGGGCTTTTTGCGTTTTTGTATTTATCACCATTTTATACCGCCCCGCAGTTTGTACACCTCAGCCGTACTGATTTTGCAGGCCCGGAACGCGTACGACTGCCGGGCAGAGCCATGCTGAGAAACGCTATTCCTGTATTCGCGCCATCCATTGCTGAATAAACGATACGATCTCTTCAGTGTCATTTAAATTTAGCGTCGGTACTTCGCAAGCTATGGGAACATCGCTGGCAACAGCAATGACATACTCATCCAGGAGTAATTCGCTAATATCGTGCCCCGCTCCGCTTCTGAAGAGCAAAATTTTTGCCACATTCTCGTGCTTAAAACCTTCAATAAGAACCAGATCCAGCGCTGAGTGGTCCATACGACTAACCAGATAATCAAGATCCAGCGGTTTCGCTTCCGGCGTTTCAGTCATCAATGCCCAACGATGCTGACTGGCCACCATCGTTTGTGCAGCACCTGCTTTACGCAATTCATAACTGTCCTTACCGGGTTTATCAACATCCATCTGATGATGCGTATGCTTAATCAATCCGGGTCTGATACCACATGCGCATAAGGCAGGAATGAGATTTTTAAGCAGTGTTGTTTTACCTGTACCGCTCCATGCAGCAATAGCTAATAACGGCGTCATCCTCTTTCCTGCCATCGCTCAAGCTCCTCAGGTGTATTCACATTTAAAAAAGCCGCCCGCCGATCGCTAAAATCGACGGAATGCCCACCGTTCTGGCGCAAAAAAACCATCACGCGTCGCTCTCCTGCCTGAAGATAGCTCTCTAAGAAAGGGATCAGACAGCGATGCAGAAGCACTATTGTTGGATGATCGCGCTCACCATCGCTAACCCACACCGCCGGTGCTTCGTTTAGCCTATCTTTAAAACGTGACAGCAGATCGGCAGGAATATAGGGAGTATCGCAGGAGCAAAACAAAAACCAGTCGCCGGCTGACTGTTGCATAACGGAGAGCATACCAGCAAGAGGGCCCTGGAAATCGGCCAGTGAATCCTGAATGACGATAAGTCCACTGGCACGGTAAGTATCGATATTGCGATTGGCACTGATAACCACGCTATTTGTCTGAGAAGAAAGGCAGTCAGCCACCCATCTCCACAGGGGACGCCCATTCAGCTGAATAAGTCCCTTATCCTGTCCCCCCATTCGTGTCGATCGTCCTCCTGCCAGCACAACACCTGTTACTGCACTACTCTCATCCACTAATATCGCCTCTTTTATTGTGGGTTTGACCCTGCTAACGTATCTACACTAAAAATAAGGAGCCGAGATATGAAGTGTAAACGTCTTAATGAAGTGATTGAACTACTTCAACCTGCATGGCAAAACGAACCAGAACTAAATCTGGTTCAATTTTTACAGAAGCTGGCCGCTGAGTCAGGCTATGAAGGCGATTTTGCCGACCTTTCTGACGATATTCTGATCTATCACCTGAAAATGCGCGACTCATCGAAAGACGCTGTCATTCCCGGTATTCAAAAAGATTATGAAGAGGACTTTAAAACTGCGCTCCTGCGCGCCCGTGGCGTAATTAAAGAGTAAAACCTTGTAAGCGGAGCCTCCGAAAGCGTTTTGAAATGATATCCTGAATCATTCGTATATTTTCGGATAACAGGATGAACGATAAGGCTTTCACATTCCAGACACTACACCCGGATACCATCATGGATGCGCTCTTCGAGCAGGGCATTCGGGTGGATTCCGGTCTCACAGCGCTTAACAGCTATGAAAACCGTGTCTATCAATTTCAGGATGAAGATCGCCGCCGGTTTGTGGTCAAATTTTATCGCCCTGAACGCTGGTCGGCTGCGCAAATTGAGGAAGAGCATCAATTTGCGCTTGAGCTTGAGCATGACGACGTGCCCGTTGCCGCCCCTCTGCAGTTCAACGGCAAAACTCTTCTGACCCATCAGGGCTTTTTCTATGCGGTATTCCCGAGCATGGGAGGCCGCCAGTTTGAAGCAGATAATCTGGATCAAATGGAATGGGTCGGACGCTATCTGGGGCGTCTACATCAAACAGGACGTAAAAAGCCTTTCACGTTCCGTCCTGCGATAGGTGTCCAGGAATACCTGATTGAACCACGAAGGATCCTGGAAAGTTGCACGCTAATTCCTGCCCGGCAAAAAGAGGCCTTTTTGCAGACTACCGATGCGTTGATCGAAGCTGTTAATGGCCAGTGGCACACTCGATTCCCGGCTTTACGTCTGCACGGTGATTGTCATGCCGGTAATATCCTCTGGCGTGATGGCCCGCTATTTGTTGATTTGGATGATGCGCGCAGTGGCCCGGCTATCCAGGATCTCTGGATGCTGCTCAATGGAGACAAAGCCGAGCAGCGTATGCAGCTGGAAACTATTATTGAAGCCTATGAAGAGTTCAGTGAGTTTAACGTCAACGAAATAGGACTTATTGAGCCTCTACGTGCAATGAGGCTGGTTTATTATCTGGCATGGCTAATCCGCCGCTGGGACGACCCCGCTTTTCCGGCTAACTTCCCCTGGCTTGCAGAGGAAGATTACTGGTATAAACAAAAACAAATCTTCACAGAGCAAATTCGGGTTTTACAACAACCCCCTCTACAATTAACACCAATGTATTAATGAATATATTCAGGAGAGAGTTAACAATGAAAAAAATTTGGCTGGCACTGGCAGGCATGATTCTGGCATTTAGCGCGTCCGCCGCACAGATCACCGACGGTAAGGAATACATCACGCTTGATCAACCGGTCGCCGGTGAGCCTCAGGTACTGGAGTTTTTCTCATTCTACTGCCCGCACTGCTACGAATTTGAAGAAGTGCTGCATGTTTCTGATAGCGTCAAAAAGAAACTGCCAGAAGGCACTAAGATGACAAAGTACCATGTCGAGTTTCTTGGCCCGTTGGGTAAAGAAATGACCCAGGCCTGGGCAGTTGCTGTCGCGCTGGGCGTGGAAGATAAAATCACTGCACCAATGTTTAACGCCGTACAAAAGACGCAAACAGTACAATCCGTTGCTGATATCCGTAAAGTGTTCGTGGATGCGGGTGTGAAAGGCGAAGAATACGATGCAGCCTGGAACAGTTTTGTGGTGAAATCCCTGGTTGCTCAGCAGGAAAAAGCGGCTGCCGATCTGCAACTTCGCGGTGTTCCTGCGATGTATGTAAACGGGAAATATCAGCTGAATCCGCAGGGCATGGATACCAGCAATATGGATATGTTTATCCAGCAATATGCCGATGCAGTAAAACAACTGGTCGAAAAAAAGTAATCTCATTTTGAACGTAAAAAAGCCTGAGCGAATACCTCAGGCTTTTTTGTGTCTGTAATAGAATCTGCAGGAATAATTACCTTAAGTACGCTAACGCTGCCTGTTTTGCCCGGCCCGAGAAAATATTAAAAATGTGATATCAGGACACCTGGATGTTATAAAAAAGAGCACTTATATCCACATCGGTTAAATTACCAGCGTTGATCCTGAAATAGCCAGCGATCGTAAATAATTATATGAATATAAAGAAAATTATGCGTATTCACCTTATGCATCTTTCCCATTTTATGCGTGCGTAAAATTCTATGCACAAAGTTATCCACAGAAGCCCTCTGCGATCGATCTTCAGGATCGTGAATTCTTTTCGATCAATGTGAGGGAAAAATTCAAGTTTTTAGCCTGTCTGTGGCATCCTTTAACCATAAATTGATAAACAGGCATGGAAATTATGGTTCAGATCTCAGAAAACCCACTTATCCTGGTTGATGGTTCCTCTTACCTCTATCGGGCCTATCATGCGTTTCCTCCTCTGACCAACAGCGCCGGGGAACCGACGGGCGCCATGTACGGCGTGCTCAATATGTTGCGCAGTCTGATTATGCAATATCAGCCTACCCACGCCGTGGTCGTCTTTGATGCTAAAGGTAAAACCTTTCGCGATGAGTTATTTGAGCACTATAAGTCCCATCGTCCACCGATGCCTGACGATCTGCGTGCGCAGATCGAGCCGTTACATGCCATGGTAAAAGCGATGGGTCTGCCATTAATGGCGGTATCCGGTGTCGAAGCCGATGACGTTATTGGTACACTCGCACGTGAAGCTGACAAAGCAGGGCGGGCGGTGCTGATCAGTACCGGTGATAAAGACATGGCGCAGTTAGTGACGCCTAATATCACCCTCATTAACACCATGACCAATACTATTCTCGGGCCGGAAGAAGTTGAGAGTAAATATGGCGTGCCGCCAGAGCTTATCATCGACTTCCTGGCCCTGATGGGTGACTCATCAGATAACATTCCTGGCGTGCCGGGGGTGGGTGAGAAAACTGCCCAGGCCCTGTTGCAGGGGCTGGGAGGGCTTGATGCACTGTATGCCGAGCCGGAAAAAATTGCTGGCCTGTCTTTCCGTGGTGCGAAAACCATGGCGGCAAAGCTTGAGCAGAATAAAGAGGTCGCCTACCTCTCTTATCAGCTGGCAACCATCAAAACGGATGTTGAACTGGAATTAACGTGTGAACAGCTGCACGTACAGCAACCCGCGGTTGAAGAACTGCTGGAACTGTTTCAGAAATACGAATTTAAGCGCTGGTTTAGCGATCTCGAGGCCGGAAAATGGTTACAGGCGAGAGGGGCAAAGCCCGCAGCAAAAGCGCAAGATGCGCAGGTTGCAGAAGCGGAAGTTATCCCCTCCGTTGCCACACTGTCAGCCGAGCGCTACGTCACTATTCTTGATGAAGAAACGCTGGCAAACTGGATCGCGATACTGAAGGACACGCCCGTATTTGCTTTTGATACCGAAACTGACAGCCTGGATAATATCAGTGCTAACCTGGTGGGGATCTCTTTTGCAACGGAACCTGGCGTGGCGGCATATATTCCGGTCGCACATGACTACCTTGACGCGCCAGAACAGCTTTCGCGTGAGCGGGTACTCGAATTACTTAAGCCGCTACTTGAAGATGAGAATGCCCTTAAGATCGGACAAAATCTGAAGTTTGACCGTGGGATCCTGCAAAACTACGGCATTGAACTGCGCGGCATCGCTTTTGACACCATGCTGGAATCTTACACGCTCAATAGCGTAGTAGGACGTCATGATATGGACTCTCTGTCCGATCGCTGGTTAAAGCATAAAACCGTCTCTTTCGAAGAAATTGCCGGCAAGGGTAAGAATCAACTGACGTTTAATCAGATTGCACTTGAAGAAGCGGGGCACTATGCGGCAGAAGATGCCGATGTAACCCTGCAACTGCACCTGAAGATGTGGCCGGAACTGCAAAAAGAAACCGGGCCACTTAATATCTTCCAGAACATTGAGATGCCGCTGGTGCCGGTTATCTCCCGTATCGAACGCAACGGCGTAAAAATCGATCCTGCGGTACTGCATAAGCATTCCGGTGAAATCGCCCTGCGTCTGAACGAGCTGGAACAGAAAGCACACGATATTGCTGGCGAACCGTTTAATCTCTCATCGACTAAACAGCTGCAAACAATTCTGTTCGAAAAACAGGGAATAAAACCGCTGAAGAAGACGCCGGGTGGCGCGCCTTCAACGTCTGAAGAGGTGCTGGAAGAACTGGCGCTGGATTATCCGCTGCCAAAAGTGATCCTTGAGTATCGCGGTCTGGCGAAGCTTAAATCGACCTATACCGATAAGCTGCCGCTGATGATTAACCCGAAAACCGGCCGCGTTCATACATCCTATCATCAGGCGGTTACTGCTACCGGACGGCTCTCATCCACCGATCCGAACCTGCAAAACATTCCGGTACGTAACGACGAAGGGCGTCGCATTCGTCAGGCTTTTATTGCGCCGAAAGATTATGTCATTGTCTCTGCCGACTACTCGCAGATTGAACTTCGTATTATGGCGCATCTGTCGCGCGACAAAGGGCTGTTAACGGCATTTGCCGAAGGTAAAGACATCCACCGTGCTACCGCTGCAGAGGTGTTTGGACTGCCGCTGGAGAGCGTATCAAATGAACAGCGCCGCAGTGCAAAAGCGATTAACTTTGGTCTGATTTATGGCATGAGTGCATTCGGCCTGTCACGCCAGCTGAATATACCGCGCAAAGAATCGCAGAAGTATATGGATCTCTACTTTGAACGCTATCCTGGCGTACTGGAGTATATGGAGCGGACGCGTGCTCAGGCAAAAGACAAAGGCTATGTTGAAACGCTGGATGGCCGTCGGCTTTATCTGCCAGACATTAAATCCAGCAACGCAGCGCGTCGGGCAGGGGCGGAACGTGCGGCCATCAATGCGCCGATGCAGGGAACTGCGGCAGATATTATCAAGCGGGCAATGATTGCAGTCGATGCATGGCTCGAAACAGAAAAACCGCGGGTGCAGATGATCATGCAGGTGCACGATGAACTGGTATTCGAAGTGCATAAAGATGACGTTGCAGCGGTGTCGAAAAAGATCCATGAGCTGATGGAAAACTGTACGCAACTTGACGTTCCGCTGCTGGTGGAAGTAGATAGCGGCGAAAACTGGGATCAGGCTCACTAATAGAGGCGCGAAGTACGGGTTTTCTCGTAAGTAAGCAACATAACTTATCTCTTTTTGTGATTAGCATTAGAATTTGGTATGTAAAAAGTGAAAAAAAACTACAAAAAGTGCTTCGCAGGTCGGTAAAAAAAGAGTAGAGTTATTCGCGTAGGGTACAGAGGTAAGATGTTCTATCTTTCAGACCTTTTACTTCACGTAATCGGATTTGGCTGAATATTTTAGCCGCCCCGGTCAGTAATGGCCGGGGCGTTTTTTATTGCGCAAAAGAAAAGCGCGGGCCGTGCCGCGCCTGCTTTATTCCGCGTTTTCTTCTGTTTGCGCTTCAGTTACCGGCGGCAAATCGCTATACCAGCCATCCAGCTTCTGACGCAGTTTATCCACGCCGATTTTTTTGAGCGATGAGAACGCTTCAACCTGCACGTCACCGTTAAACGCGAGTACCGCTTCCCGCACCATATTAATCTGCGCTTTACGCGCGCCGCTGGCCAGCTTGTCAGCTTTGGTTAACAGCACCAGTACCTGAATATTGCTTTCAACCGCCCACAGGATCATTTGCTGGTCGAGATCTTTAAGCGGATGGCGAATATCCATCAGGATCACGATACCCTGCAAACACTGGCGTTTTTCAAGATATTCACCCAGCGCACGCTGCCATTTGATTTTCATCTCTTCAGGCACCTGCGCATAGCCGTAGCCTGGAAGGTCAACCAGGCGTTTACCGTCGGCGAACTCAAAAAGATTGATAAGTTGTGTACGCCCCGGCGTTTTGGACGTTCTCGCGAGGTTCTTTTGGTTAGTCAGCGTATTCAGAGCACTCGATTTGCCCGCATTAGAGCGGCCAGCGAAAGCCACTTCTATGCCGGTATCGCTGGGAAGATGGCGAATATCCGGTGCACTGGTGACAAAGTGCGTTTGTTGATAATTAAAACTTGTCAAAATGGCCGTCTCCGTTAATTCAGGCATTGGCGGCGATTATACCTGAACGATGAAAAAAGACTGTTTTTTCGACTCGCTTCATGCTGTAAGCCGATGTCATACGGTTTGTGAGATATTGACCATAATCATTATGGGAAATCAGCGTATTTTTTTCTAAAATAAATTTTTTTATCCTTATAAATCATTTGGTTAGTTTTTAAGTTTTTTCTGATTACCCTTTCTCCCGTCTCGCTGTATCTTGTATGCCCATCACAGTACGATAAAGTGTGACTCACAGGCGAGGAAGCCCAAAGGACCAGTGACTCAGGATGAGGGTCAGGAGCGCCAGGAGGCGAAGACGCAGGATGGTCAGGAAGACAGACGTCAGGAGACGTTTTACACGGAAAGGGAACTGCAACAAGGAGTGTTCCAGCTAAGGGAAAAACAGGGTTAGTTGTAAGCAAACATGGAATGTGGTGCCCCTTGAGGGTGTGAGTCAGGAAAAAAGGCGACAGAGTAATCTGTCGCCTTTTTTCTTTGCTTACTTTCTGATAGATTCCGCCTCAATTCTATACTAAAGAAAACGGCTCAAAGATCTCACATTATGAAAAAACCAGCATCGGCACCGCGTGACAAAGTTCGCCGTAAAACACGCCAGGAATTAAATGATGAAGCACGCGCGCTCAAGCGTAAAAAAAAGCACCGTGGTCACACAGCCGGTAGTCGTGCGAGCGGTAGTGAAAGTGCATCCGGTGGTAAGGGCCAGAAACAGCAAAAAGATCCGCGTATTGGCAGTAAAACCCCTATTCCACTGGGCGTGAATCAGGCCCCGGTGACTAAACAGCAAAAACCAAAGAGCGAGAAACCTATGCTTTCACCGCAGGATGAGCTGGATATGCTGGAGAACGATGAGCGCCTGGATGCGTTGCTGGAGCGTCTGGAGGAAGGCGAAGCCCTGACTGCTGAAGAGCAATCCTGGGTTGATGCCAAACTGGATCGCATTGATGAACTGATGCAGAAACTGGGCCTTTCTTACGATGATGAAGAAGACGAAGAAGGCGAGGAAGAAAAGCAGGAAGATATGATGCGCCTGCTGAAAGGCGGAAACTAACGTTTGCACCAGGCCGGCCTGCCCGTCCTGCTTCTACTCCTTCCGGTCATATGTTATCTGGGGTGGTTATTCGTTAAACTACAGCGGTTGTCGCGGCGTCAATCAAGGCTGCGCAACCGGCTGATCGCGAAAAACGGTGCCCGTCCGGTCTACCGTACCCGCCGTCGGCATCATCGGAAGGAGTGAGCATGTCTGAGCAGTTAATCGACTGGGATCTGGCCCTGATCCAAAAATATAACTATTCCGGGCCGCGTTATACCTCTTATCCTACCGCGCTGGAGTTTTCAGAAGACTTTGGCGAGGCACAATTTTTAAGTGCCGTTGCACGCTATCCTGAGCGTCCTTTGTCGCTCTATATTCACATTCCCTTTTGCCATAAGCTCTGCTACTTCTGTGGCTGCAATAAAATTGTGACCCGCCAGCAGCATAAAGCCGATCAATACCTTGATGCGCTGGAGCAGGAGATTATTCACCGTGCTCCGCTGTTTACGGGTCGCCATGTCAGCCAGTTGCACTGGGGCGGTGGAACGCCAACCTACCTGAATAAAACGCAAATCAGCCGTCTGATGACGCTTCTGCGCGCAAATTTTACCTTTGATGACGATGCAGAAATCTCGATCGAAATCGATCCGCGTGAAATTGAGCTGGATGTGCTCGATCATTTACGTGGCGAAGGCTTTAATCGTCTGAGTATGGGCGTTCAGGACTTTAATAAAGAGGTTCAGCGGCTGGTTAATCGCGAGCAGGATGAAGAGTTTATCTTTGCGCTGCTGCATCATGCGCGTGATATCGGCTTTACCTCTACCAACATCGACTTAATTTACGGCCTGCCTAAGCAAACGCCGGAAAGTTTTGCCTTTACGCTTAAACGCGTGGCAGAGCTGGCCCCTGACCGACTTAGCGTATTTAACTATGCGCACCTGCCAACCCTGTTTGCCGCACAGCGCAAAATCAAAGATGCCGATCTGCCTTCTGCGCAGCAGAAACTGGATATCTTGCAGGAAACCATCTCTTCACTGACCGATAACGGCTATCAGTTTATTGGCATGGATCACTTCGCCCGCCCGGATAACGAACTGGCCGTTGCGCAGCGTGAGGGTATTTTGCACCGTAACTTTCAGGGATATACCACGCAGGGCGATACCGATCTGTTAGGTATGGGCGTATCTGCCATTAGTATGATCGGTGATTGCTATGCGCAAAACCAGAAAGAGCTGAAGCACTATTATCAGCAGGTTGATGAGCAGGGGGATGCACTGTGGCGCGGTATTGCACTAACGCGTGATGATTGTATTCGCCGTGATGTCATCAAAGCGCTGATCTGCAATTTCCGCCTGGATATGCAGGCCGTTGAAGCCCAATGGGATCTGGTGTTCGCCGACTACTTTGCTGATGATCTTAAACTGCTTGCGCCACTGGCCAAAGACGGGCTGGTGGACATCAATGAGCAGACGATTCAGGTAACGGGTAAAGGCCGTCTGCTGATCCGTAATATCTGCATGTGCTTTGATGCTTACCTGCGGCAGAAAGCGCGAATGCAGCAGTTTTCACGGGTGATTTAATCCGGTCGCAACGCATAAAACAAAACGCCTTCCTCAAAAAGAAGAGGAAGGCGTTCGGTATATTAACTTAAGAAATTCACCAGCACCGCGCAAAGCACGGCTGCCATTGCCGTCTGAGGCGTATGGCTCTCAGTTGCGCCGCTGGATAACAAATTAATCAGAGATTCGAACATGGTGGCCTCCCGAATTGGCGGGCACGATCATACCTGAGTCGCCGGAACAGTAAAGCGCAAATTAGCAGCAATTTGCGCTCACTATTTAATCTTTACAGTGCTTATTCCATACCCAGTTCTTTTAACTTGCGGGTGAGCGTATTCCTTCCCCAGCCCAGTAGCCTGGCCGCTTCCTGTTTGTGCCCCTGCGTATGGCGCAGGGCAGTGGTTAACAACGTGCGTTCAAGCTCCGGCTGCGCCTCGGAAAGCAAATCCTGATGGCCGGCGCGTAGCGCACGATCTGCCCACTGGGCCAGCAGCGTGGCCCAGCTATCGGCCTGCGTTTGCGAAGGGCTATCGGGTACGCTTGTTTCAAACAGTTCGCCGGGGAGATCCTGAATCAATACCTCTTGCCCGGCAGCCATCACCGTCAACCAGCGGCAGGTATTTTCCAGCTGGCGTACGTTACCCTGCCAGGCCAGCCGGGTTAACGCTGCTTCCGTTTCCGGGTGGAGCTGTTTTGTCTCTACTCCCAGTTCGCGTGCGGCGACCTGAAGGAAGTGACGCGCCAGGCGTGGGATATCTTCCCGACGCTCGCGCAGCGGCGGTAAATGAACGCGGATAACATTCAGACGATGAAAGAGATCTTCACGGAATTTGCCTTCCTGCACCCGCAGCTCCAGATTCTGATGCGTGGCGGCAATAATACGTACATCGACTTTAACGGGCGCGTAGCCGCCTACCCGATAAAACTGGCCGTCTGCCAGGACGCGCAGCAGGCGGGTCTGTACATCCAGCGGCATATCACCAATTTCATCAAGAAACAGCGTCCCGCCGTCTGCCTGCTCAAAGCGTCCCTGGCGAATCGTATTGGCACCGGTAAAGGCCCCTTTTTCATGGCCGAACAGCTCTGACTCAATCAGATCTTTAGGAATGGCCGCCATGTTGAGGGCGATGAACGGCGCTTTCACCCGCGGACTGTGACGGTGCAGCGCATGGGCGACCAGCTCTTTGCCCGTTCCCGATTCACCATTGATCAACACGCTTATTGATGACCGGGAAAGTCGGCCGATAATGCGAAATACATCCTGCATTGCAGGCGCTTCACCAATAATATCGGTCGTCGGGCCATTTACCTGCACGTTACGCGGCTGCTGCTGTTCCTGATAATGGCTGATCGCACGTTCGACCAGCGCCACCGCTTCATCAATATCAAAGGGTTTTGGGAGATAATCAAATGCCCCCTGCTGGTAGGCGCTGACCGCCGCCTCCAGATCGGAGTGGGCCGTCATTATGATGACCGGAAGCATTGGATGACGCTGTTTAATCTGCTTTAACAGCGCCAGCCCGTCCATGCCGGGCATCCGGATGTCGGAAAGCAGTACGTCCGGCGTCTTTGTTGCCAGCGCGTCCAGCACCTCTCTGCCGCTCTCATAAGTAATGCAGGTTAACCCGGCACCGGTCAGCGCGCGTTCAAGCACCCAACGGATGGAGCTATCGTCATCGACTACCCAAACTATCCCTCGTTGCATAAACTCACGCCTCTATTTTTTGATGGGCAGGAATACCGAAAATTCGGTATGGCCTGGCCAACTGGTAAATTCAATTTTTCCGCAATGCTGGTCGATCAAACTGCGGGCGATGGATAAGCCCAGCCCTGTTCCACCTTCACGCCCGCTCACCATCGGGTAAAACAGCGTGTCCTGAAGATGCGAGGGAATACCTGGACCGTTATCTTCAATATCAATACGCGCGGCCAGGCGATAGCGCACACCGTGCAACGTTAACTGGAAAGCGGTACGCGTACGCAGGATAATTTCACCGCCTTCAGGTTCCAGCGCCTGTAGCGCATTGCGTACTACGTTTAACAACACCTGTTCAATCTGATCGGGATCGTGAGGCAGTTCTGGCAGGCTCGGGTCGTAATCACGTATCAGCCTGACGTTATCTGGCAGCTCCATAGAAACCAGCGTCACCACCCGTTCAGCCACTTTGTGAATGCTTTCAGTGATATGCATCCCGGGCTGCTGTGGTCCTAACAGACGGTCAACCAGATTACGCAAGCGGTCGGCCTGCTCAATAATCATTTTGGTGTATTCCGTGAGAGAGGGATCGGGCAGCGCTTTACTCAATAATTGCGCCGCGCCGCGCAGGCCGCCTAACGGATTTTTAATTTCATGCGCCAGGCCCCGAACCAGGTCGCGGGCGGCAATTTGTTGCGCGTGCTGAAGCTGCTCCTGGCTCAGACGGCGCTGATTATCCATTGGGGCCATTTCCAGCAGGATCATGCCGTCCGGCAGCCGCTGTGCGGTCAGCGAAAGAATATGTGAATGTCCGTCGATAACCAGGGTGACTTCGTTATCGGTAAACCCTTGCCCGGCCCGCAGACTTTCCTGCATCAGGCCGATATTCAGAGAAAAATAACTCAGCAATTCCGGTAGAGGTGTACCGAATAATTTACGCGAACTTTGCGCCAGCAGCTGTTGTGCGGCAGGATTGGCGTAATGTACTGCCAGCTCGTCATCGACCAGCAATATGCTGTTAATTAATGCGTTGAGGATCTGCCCAGCATCGGGCAGCGTGCCAGTTGCCATTTAGCAGTCTCCATAGTGCGCACCAAATGAGTGCATTATAAGCATCAGTGAGAAAAAAGGTGTTTTATGTGGAGAAAAAAGCCCATCCGGAGATGGGCTAAACGTTTCCACGGCAACTAACAAATCAGCGTCAAATTACACGCTATAGTACAGTTCAAACTCTACCGGGTGCGGCGTCATGCGTACGCGATCATCTTCTTCACGGCGCAGGGCAATGTAAGCATCAATGGCTTCGTTGGTGAATACGCCACCTGCAGTCAGGAACTCACGGTCCAGATCCAGCTCTTTCAGGGCTTCATCCAGAGAGCCTGCAACCTGTGGGATCTCTTTCGCTTCTTCCGGCGGCAGGTCATACAGGTTTTTGTCCATTGCTTCGCCCGGGTGGATCTTGTTCTTGATACCATCAAGGCCGGCCATCAGAAGAGCGGCAAAGCACAGGTACGGGTTAGCTGCCGGGTCCGGGAAGCGTACTTCAATACGACGCGCTTTCGGCGAAGATACCACCGGGATACGGATAGACGCTGAACGGTTACGGGCAGAGTAGGCCAGCATTACCGGTGCTTCGTAGCCCGGGACCAGACGCTTATAGGAGTTGGTCGTTGGGTTTGCAAGGGCGTTAATCGCTTTGGCATGTTTGATTACGCCGCCGATATAGAACAGCGCCTGCTCAGACAGACCGGCGTATTTATCGCCAGAGAACAGGTTGGTGCCGTTTTTAGACAGTGACATATGGCAGTGCATACCGGAACCGTTGTCGCCAAACATCGGTTTAGGCATAAAGGTCGCGGTTTTACCGAAGCGGTGAGCAACGTTGTGCACCACATATTTGTAGATCTGAATTTCGTCCGCTTTTTTGGTCATGGTGTTAAAGCGGGTGGCGATTTCGTTCTGACCCGCCGTCGCCACTTCGTGGTGATGCGCTTCAACGACCAGACCCATTTCTTCCATGATCAAACACATGGTAGAGCGGATGTCCTGTGAAGAATCGACTGGTGGAACCGGGAAATAACCGCCTTTCACGCCCGGACGATGGCCTTTGTTACCGCCTTCGTATTTGGTCGATGAGTTCCAGGCACCTTCGATATCGTCGATAGCCACATGGGAACCGGAGATAGATGCGCCAAAGCGGATATCGTCAAAAAGGAAGAATTCAGGTTCCGGCCCAAACAGGACGGTATCTGCAATACCGGTAGAGCGCAGGTATTCTTCAGCGCGCTTAGCAATGGAACGCGGGTCGCGGTCGTAGCCTTGCAGCGTGCCTGGCTCCAGAATGTCGCAACGAATGATCAGGGTCGATTCTTCATAAAACGGGTCAATGAGCGCAGTAGAGGAATCCGGCATCAGCACCATGTCTGATTCGTTAATACCTTTCCAGCCACCAATCGAGGAGCCATCAAACATTTTGCCTTCTTCGAAGAATTCGGCATTTACCTGATGCGCAGGAATCGTGACGTGCTGTTCTTTACCTTTGGTATCGGTGAAGCGCAAATCGACAAACTTCACTTCATGTTCATTCAGCATCGTCAAAACGTGTTCAGCGGACATACTTAACTCTCCCCGGATTCGGTCATTGTCGTCGTGGTAACGAGGTATTCAAAACAGCCTGACTGGCGTTATCGTGTTAAAAAAGATAAAGCGAAATCTGTGCCAACTTTCAAATGCCCCCCAAAAGGCGCTATCATGCACACCATAGTGCAAATAGGCTGCACCAGTATCGTCATATTGCACCAGTATAGTGCTTCGATGCTAATATTGAGCACCATACTGGTGCAATTTGCGTTAAAGCGGCCCTATTTCGCTTCGTGAAAGCGATCACAAACAAACTCTGCAACAGTTGTTTGCGGAGGATCTTTGTGATCCTGTTTTGTAGTGCGATTAATCCGTGTACAATGACGCGCTATTCCTAATGCCTGAGGCAAAGTTGTGATCGAAAATTTGCGTAACATCGCCATCATTGCTCACGTTGACCATGGTAAAACTACCCTGGTTGACAAGCTGCTCCAACAATCTGGTACTTTCGGTGAGCGTGCCGAAACTCAAGAGCGTGTGATGGACTCCAACGATTTGGAGAAAGAGCGTGGAATTACCATCCTCGCTAAAAACACCGCTATCAAATGGAATGACTACCGTATCAACATCGTTGATACCCCGGGGCACGCCGACTTTGGTGGTGAAGTTGAGCGCGTCATGTCCATGGTAGACTCCGTGCTGCTGGTTGTTGATGCAATGGATGGTCCGATGCCGCAGACGCGCTTCGTGACCAAAAAAGCCTTTGCTCATGGCCTGAAGCCTATTGTTGTTATCAACAAAGTTGACCGTCCGGGCGCGCGTCCTGACTGGGTTGTCGATCAGGTATTTGACCTGTTCGTTAACCTCGACGCGACCGACGAACAGCTGGACTTCCCTATCGTTTACGCATCAGCGCTGAACGGTATCGCAGGTCTGGATCACGAAGATATGGCCGAGGATATGACTCCGCTGTATCAGACTATCGTTGATCGTGTACCGGCACCGAATGTTGACCTTAATGGTCCGCTGCAGATGCAAATCTCTCAGCTGGATTACAACAACTACGTTGGCGTTATCGGCATCGGTCGTATCAAGCGCGGTAAAGTTAAACCGAACCAGCAGATCACTATCATTGATAGCGAAGGCAAAACCCGTAACGGTAAAGTCGGTAAAGTGCTGACCCATCTGGGTCTGGAACGTATCGAAAGTGATATCGCAGAAGCAGGCGACATCATTGCTATCACCGGTCTGGGCGAGCTGAACATCTCCGACACCATCTGTGATACGCAGAATGTCGAAGCACTGCCGGCGCTGTCCGTTGATGAACCGACCGTAACCATGTTCTTCTGCGTTAACACCTCTCCGTTCTGTGGCAAAGAAGGTAAATATGTTACCTCTCGTCAGATCCTTGACCGCCTGAACAAAGAGCTGGTGCACAACGTGGCGCTGCGCGTTGAAGAAACCGAAGATGCAGATGCATTCCGCGTTTCTGGCCGTGGTGAACTGCACCTGTCCGTTCTGATTGAAAACATGCGTCGTGAAGGTTTCGAGATGGCGGTTTCCCGTCCGAAAGTTATCTTCCGCGAAATCGACGGCCGCAAGCAAGAGCCGTTCGAGAACGTAACGCTGGACGTCGAAGAGCAGCACCAGGGTTCTGTCATGCAGGCACTGGGCGAGCGTAAAGGCGACCTGAAAAACATGAATCCAGATGGTAAAGGCCGCGTACGTCTTGACTACGTGATCCCAAGCCGTGGTCTGATTGGCTTCCGTTCAGAATTCATGACCATGACCTCCGGTACCGGTCTGCTGTACTCCACGTTCAGCCACTACGACGACGTTCGTGCGGGCGATGTGGGCCAGCGTCAGAACGGCGTACTGATCTCCAACGGTCAGGGTAAAGCGGTTGCGTTTGCGCTGTTCGGTCTGCAGGATCGCGGTAAGCTGTTCCTGGGTCACGGGGCTGAAGTTTATGAAGGCCAGATCATCGGTATTCACAGCCGTTCTAACGACCTGACGGTTAACTGCCTGACCGGTAAGAAACTGACCAACATGCGTGCTTCCGGTACTGACGAAGCGACCACGCTGGTTCCGGCACAGAAAATGACCCTGGAGCAAGCTCTGGAGTTCATCGATGATGACGAACTGGTTGAAGTAACGCCGCTGTCCGTCCGTATTCGTAAACGTCACCTGACGGAAAACGATCGCAAACGTGCGAATCGCGGTCCGAAAGAAGATTAATTTCGCTTCCTGACGTTCAAAGCCCCGGTAAGAGTGAAAACTCGCCGGGGTTTTTTTATTCGCCTCCCGGCCCAAACCGTCGCACCCCGCACGCCCGGTGAGTACGATCGCATGTTGTTAACCCTCCCATAGTCAAACGCATTCTTTCCCGCTACAGTTATTCCTCCACGGCGCGAAAGGAAACAAAAATGCTCTATATCTTTGATTTAGGTAATGTGATTGTCGATATTGACTTCAACCGTGTGCTGGGGGCATGGAGCGATTTCAGCCGTGTACCGCTGGCGACGTTGAAGCAGACATTCACCATGGGGAATGCGTTTCACCAGCATGAGCGCGGCGAGATCACCGACGAGGCATTTGCTGAGGCACTGTGCCATGAGATGGAGCTGCCGTTAAGCTATGAGCAATTTGCCCACGGCTGGCAGGCCGTTTTTGTCGGCCTGCGCCCGGAGGTCATCGGCATCATGCAAAAATTGCGTGAACAGGGCCACCGCGTCGTTGTGCT
Source organism: Klebsiella sp. RIT-PI-d (assembly GCF_001187865.1). Classification (NCBI taxonomy): domain Bacteria; kingdom Pseudomonadati; phylum Pseudomonadota; class Gammaproteobacteria; order Enterobacterales; family Enterobacteriaceae; genus Klebsiella; species Klebsiella sp. RIT-PI-d. Next base: position 74,834 of record NZ_LGIT01000007.1, on the reverse strand, counting down.
GTCCAATACCAATCGTCTGCACACGACCTTCTGGCCGGGAGAATATCCGCAGATCCGTGATGCAGCCGATCGTATCTATCTGTCGCAGGATTTGGGTATGCGCAAGCCGGAAGCACGTATCTACCAGCATGTGCTCCAGGCTGAAGGATTTTCTGCTGAGGATGCGGTCTTTTTTGACGATAATGCCGATAATATAGAAGGGGCCAACCAGCTTGGGATCACCTCGGTTCTGGTGGCAGACAAACAGACCATCCCGGACTATTTCTCGACGCTGTCATGATAAAAATATTCCGCCAAAAAATGCGTCCTTCCACGCGACCACTGGTCGCATGGCTCAAACTGCTCTGGCATCGTCTTGATGAAGACAACATGACGACGCTGGCGGGTAACCTTGCCTACGTTTCACTGCTTTCTCTGGTACCGCTGGTCGCCGTTGTCTTTGCCTTATTTGCAGCGTTCCCGATGTTCTCGGACGTTAGCCTTCAGCTACGACATTTTGTGTTTGCTAATTTCATGCCTGCCACCGGTGACGTCATCCAGCGCTATATTGAGCAGTTTGTGGCGAACTCCAGCAAAATGACGGCGGTGGGAGCCTGTGGCTTAATCGTGACGTCCCTGCTACTGATGTATGCCATCGACAGCGCGCTGAATACCATCTGGCGCAGCAAGCGTGTTCGTCCCAAAGTGTATTCATTCGCGGTCTACTGGATGATCCTGACGCTTGGCCCGGTACTGGCCGGCGCCAGCCTGGTGATCAGTTCCTATCTGCTCTCTCTGCAATGGGCCAGTGAGCTTAATAGCGTTATTGACGATGTACTGCGTATTTTTCCGCTGATCCTCTCGTGGCTCTCATTCTGGCTGTTGTACAGCGTCGTTCCAACCACTGAAGTGCCTAACCGGGATTCAATGACCGGTGCGTTCGTTGCCGCGCTGTTGTTTGAGGCGGGTAAGAAAGGATTCGGGTTATATATCACCATGTTTCCTTCTTACCAGCTCATTTACGGCGTGCTGGCGGTCATCCCGATTATGTTCGTCTGGGTCTACTGGACATGGTGTATCGTGTTGCTTGGCGCGGAAATAACTGTCACTCTCGGGGAATACCGCAAACTTAAAGAAGAAAAAGAAGATCAGCCATGATTGCATTGATTCAGCGCGTAACCGGTGCCAGCGTCAGCGTGGAGGGGAACGTAACGGGCGAAATCGGCCAGGGACTTTTACTCCTTTTAGGTGTCGAAAAAGAGGACGACGAACAGAAAGCCGATCGCCTGTGCGAGCGGGTACTTGGTTACCGCATCTTTAGCGATGCCGACGGTAAAATGAATCTTAACGTCCAGCAGGCGGGAGGCAGCGTGCTGGTGGTTTCGCAGTTTACGCTGGCAGCGGATACCGGGCGCGGTATGCGTCCCGGCTTTTCAAAAGGTGCAGCGCCGGATCGTGCCGAAGCGCTGTACGACTATTTTGTCAGCCAATGCCGCCAGCATAATATCGTCACGCAGACCGGACAATTCGCTGCGGATATGCAGGTTTCACTGGTTAATGATGGCCCCGTGACGTTCTGGCTTCAGGTATGAGTCAGCGTCTGACGTGGCCGCGTGTAACAAAAGAGAGTGCCGCTATGTATCACCTTCGGGTACCGCAAACAGCAGAAGAATTAGATGCCTACTATCAGTTCCGCTGGGAGATGCTGCGTAAGCCGCTGCATCAGCCTAAAGGCTCTGAGCGTGATGCCTGGGACGCGCTGGCCCATCATCAAATGGTGGTGGACGAAGAGGGCAACCTGGTAGCCGTCGGACGGCTCTACATTAATGCGGATAACGAAGCATCTATTCGCTTTATGGCCGTCGATCCCGGCGTACAGGACAAAGGGCTGGGTACGCTGATGGCGATGACGCTTGAGTCTATCGCTCGTCAGGAAGGGGTTAAGCGCGTGACCTGTAGCGCCCGGGAGGATGCCGTAGAGTTTTTCTCCCGGCTGGGATTTGTGAATCAGGGAGAAATCACTGCCCCGCAAACCACGCCGCTGCGCCATTTTTTGATGATTAAGCCAATCGCATCGCTGGATGACATTTTGCATCGCGGCGACTGGTGCGGGCAGCTTCAGCAGGCGTGGTATGAGCATATTCCCCTCAGTGAAAAGATGGGTGTGCGCATCCAGCAATATACCGGGCAAAAATTCATTACGACGATGCCGGAAACCGGCAATCAAAACCCGCACCACACCTTGTTTGCCGGTAGTCTGTTCTCGCTGGCGACGTTGACCGGCTGGGGGCTTATCTGGCTGATGCTGCGCGAGCGCCACCTTGGCGGCACGATTATTCTCGCTGATGCCCACATTCGTTACAGTCGCCCTATTAGCGGCCGCCCGACGGCAATTGCTGACCTCGGCTCGCTAAGCGGCGATCTGGACCGGCTGGCTCGTGGTCGCAAGGCGCGCGTGCAGTTACAGGTTGAATTGCTCGGCAATGAGACTTCCGGCGCCGTGTTTGAAGGGACCTACATCGTCTTGCCCGCAAGGCCGTTTGGCCCGCTGGAAGAGGGCGGTAATGAAGAAGAGTGATGGCGCTTCATTTACGCAATAAATGCCTGTGGCGGAAGATTAAAACGCTGCGCGAGCGCTTTAATATGTTTAACCGTTAGCGCCCGGCGGCCATTAAGAATATTGCTGATATTCGATTTTGACCCAAGCTCCTTCGCTAAGTCGGCTGCTTTTGCATTTTCTGGCGTACCCGCCAGGCAATATCCTGCATAACATGCTTTGCAGCGAGACTGATCCCGCCTAACTGGAAGAAGCCATGGATCACACCGAGGTAACGCTGGCAGGAGCAGGTCACACCTTGCTCGCTTAGTCGCTGATACAGCGCCTCGCCCTCATCACAAAGGGGATCGTATTCGGCGGTAATGATATGCACGGGAGGAAGACCGTAAAAGTCATCTCGCCAGAGGGGACTGGCTTCAGGATGCTGGCGTTCGGTATGCGGGAAATACATTTCGTAACCTGAGAGCAGCGTGTCGCGGGTAATGATGTAGTCGAGACCGTTGCGAATATAGCTGTCGAAATGGGCGGTGGCGTCAAGCATGGGATAGATGAGAATAAGCTGGGCAGGTTGCCACTGGCCTGATGCCTTGAGGCGCAGCGCTGTCACCAGTGCCAGATGTCCGCCCGCGCTGTCGCCGGTAAAGGTTATGCGTGCCCGATCAACACCGAGCTTATCCGCATTCTGCCAGATAATATCGGCACCTCTTTCCGCGTCATTGTGTGCAGCAGGATAAGCATGCTCCGGCGCATAGCGGTAGTGTACAGCGATAACCCGACAACGGCTGTAAAATGCCAGTTGTCGTAACTGATGGTCGTGCGTGGCAAAACCGCCGCTCACGAAACAGCCTCCGTGGTAATAAATAACCGTCGGCAAAACCTCGTCAGCATCAAGTGGGGAAACTACCCGGAATGTTATACCTTCAAGCGTAATATCGGCGACCGTAACCCGGGTTTCTTTTTCTCCCGCGAGAGCGGTGCTGGCAATATATCCTTCGCGACGCTGCTCAATACGCTGATGCCGTTCCGATGGACGCCCGGCGGCGATAAAATCGTTAACCAGATCGTTAATACCTTTTTCCAGTGCCATAATCTCGTGTCTTAACTGTATGAATACCCAGTCTTATAACCTGGATATTCGCAAAGGAAAACGCAAATTTTGGTGGGGATCTGATTCTGGAAAGCACTTCGCAATTAACGGAAACGTCACCACCAAAGTGCTGCAGGGCATGATATTTATTCTGACGACGCAGCTAAAAAAAGTCGGGTAAGCGCAAGCGCTTCCCCGACAGATGACTTACTCACCTTCACCCGGGAATAAAAACGGGTTAATAGAGCTGCGGGCAAAGCCTTCCTGCTCCATGCGAGCATCCAGTATTAGCGAGGCTAAATCGTCGGCCACCGCCTCTACTTTTGGATCTTTTTCCTGATATAAAATTTTCAGATAGGTGCCACAGTCGCCGCAGCTTTCGGCTTTCACTGATGCCTGTTCATTATCCAGCGACCAGTAGTGCAAATCGCGGGTCTGCTCGCAGTTACTGCACTTGATGCGCACAACGTGCCACTCGGTTTCACACAGATTGCAGTGCAGGTAGCGCAGACCCTGAGAGGAGCCGATTTGCACCATGCTTGAGACCGGCATAGACCCGCAGACCGGGCAGAACTGGCGATGTTCACCGTATTCAGCACGCGCTTTACCGGGGATCAGGCTGGCCATTTGCGCCCAGTACAACGACAGAGCCGCCCAGATAAACGGCGCTTTGTCGCTGCTGACCGAGGCAAAGTCAGAGGCAAACAGCGCACTGGCCATCAGCTCCAGCTCTTGCTCAGACGCTTTTTCAAGATTCTCAATCACCGCCAGCGCCGGCCCGCTCATTTCGGGTTTCAGCTCAGCAATCAGCGAGTGCAGCAGTTTATGCCAGTGCTTGTCGCGTGGCAGAACATGAATATCCAGCGGCGGCTTATCTTGTGCAGCGGCTTCTTTAATGCGCGCCGTCAAATCCATCTCAAGCGGATGATCGTACAGTACCACTTCCTGCGCGTGCGCAATAAGTGCGGCAAAGCGCAGGAAATCGCCCAGCGGATTGTTTTCAGCCAGCTCGCGCAGACGTTCTGCGCGGCGGTTATAGACATTTTTGAGTCGGGGGAACAATAACGGCGGGATCATATCCGCCGTGCGTTTCTCGCTTTTCTCCAACTCATCTTGCGGGATTATGCGAATACTCATTCAGATGACTTTTCCTCTTTCTGGCGGACTTCCCGGTACCAGCGCGGATGATGTTTCCTCGCCCACGTTTTGGTCACCCATCCTTCCACCATCGCGGTAATGGTGCCTTTCACCCACAGGGCGGCGTAGATATGCACCATGATAACCACAATTAACGCGACTGCGGCAAATGAATGCAGCATTAACGCGAATCGGATTACGGGAATAGGGAACACAGGCGCAAAGTACGGACGCCAGATCACCACGCCGCTCGCCAGCAACAGCACCAGCAAAATAATCGCCGCCCAGAAAACGCATTTCTGACCGAAATTATAGCGCCCCGTATCACCGACTTCCTCGTTGACGACGATCTTACGAATATTCTTCGCCCAAAAGATATCATCCCGATTGATTAGGTTATGGTGCCAGTAGCGGAAAAACATGATGATGAATGAAGCGAACATTACCACGCCAACGAACGGATGCAGAATGCGCGCCAGCTGTGGCGTCCCCAGAATATGCATTAACCAGTTGAACGACGGGAAGAAAAATCCCAGTCCGCTCACCGCCGCCAGGATAAAGCAGAAGGCGGTGACCCAGTGGTTAATACGTTCCGGTGCCGTGTAGCGCACGATGGTGTCACGTCTTTTCATTTGCGCACCTCGTCTTTCTCTTCATGCAGGTTGTCTTCATCTTCTTCTGCGCGGTTCGGACCGACACCGACGTAGTGGAAGATACTGGCTGCGAAGGTTGCGGCAAAGCCGACCGCCGCAAGGGGTTTCCAGATACCTTTCCAGAATTTAACGGTCTGGCTGATTTCCGGATTCTCCGGCAGGCCGTGATACAGATTCGGTTTATCCGCGTGGTGCAGCACATACATAACGTGAGTACCGCCGACGCCCTCCGGATCGTACAGGCCGGCGTTATCATAACCGCGGGTTTTCAGTTCACTCACGCGCTCACCTGCCAGCACTTTCATATCCTCTTTAGAACCAAAGTGGATAGCACCTGTTGGACAGGTTTTCACGCAGGCCGGCTCCTGGCCTACTACCACACGGTCGACACACAGCGTACATTTATAGACGCGGTTATCTTCCGGGTTCAGACGCGGGACGTCGAACGGGCAGCCGGCGATGCAGTAGCCGCAGCCGATGCATTGCTCGGACTGGAAATCAACAATGCCATTAGCATACTGAATGATTGCCCCTTCGGACGGGCATGCCTTCAGGCAGCCCGGATCGGCGCAGTGCATACAGCCATCTTTGCGGATAAGCCATTCCAGCTTGTCGTTTTGTTCCACTTCCGAGAAGCGCATTACCGTCCATGACTTTGCGGTCAGGTCCGCCGGATTATCATAAACCCCGACGTTGTGACCCACTTCATCACGTAGATCGTTCCATTCCGAGCACGCTACCTGACACGCCTTACAGCCGATGCAGGTAGTGACGTCGATAAGCTTCGCCACCTCTTGCTGGTGATCCCGCGCCTGAGGCGCGGGAGTGAAACCGTTAGTCGCGGAACGACGGATAATATCTTGCGATTGATAAGCCATAAGTCGTCTCCGTTACACCTTTTCCACGTTCACCAGGAACGCCTTAAACTCCGGCGTCTGCGTGTTCGCATCCCCTACAACCGGCGTGAGGGTATTTGCGATAAACCCTTTCTTAGCCACGCCCTCATAACCCCAGTGGATCGGAATGCCGATAGTATCGACGTCCTGATTATTCACGCGCAGGGTACGGATACGTTTGGTCACCACCGCTTTGGCTTTGATATAGCCACGGTTAGAAGAGACTTTCACCGTATCGCCCTGGGTTATACCGAGTTTATTTGCCAGTTTCTCGCCGATCTCCACAAACTGTTCCGGCTGCGCAATCGAGTTCAATAGCGCATGTTTGGTCCAGTAGTGGAAATGTTCGGTCAGACGATAGGTGGTCCCCACATACGGGAATTTATCGGCTTTCCCCATCGCATCCATGTCCTCTTTAAAGACGCGGGCAGCGGGGTTCGAGATAACATTCGGGTGCATTGGGTTCGTCCCGAGCGGCGTTTCGAACGGCTCGTAGTGTTCCGGGAACGGACCTTCTGCCATTTTATCGGTGGCAAAAAGGCGACCTACACCTTCCTGAAGCATAATAAATGGCCCGACATCGCTGCCCGGCGGTGCGGTGCTGTAGTCAGGAATATCGGCTCCGGCCCATTTGCCGTTGCCATAAGACAGCAGCTGGCGTTTCGGGTCCCACGGTTTACCCTGCGGATCGGCAGAGGCGCGGTTATAGAGAATGCGACGATTAAGCGGCCAGGCCCAGGCCCAGCCCAGGGTATTCCCCAGTCCGGATGGATCGGCATTATCGCGACGGGCCATCTGGTTGCCGTCCGGCGTCCAGCTTCCGGCGAAGATCCAGCAGCCGCTGGATGTGGTACCGTCATCGCGCAGATGCGCAAAAGATCCCAGCTGATTACCTTTTTTCGCCAGCAAAAGTCCAGTCGTAGGATCAACGATATCTTCCAGCGCTTTACCGTTACTCTCCATCGCTACCTCTTCCGAAGATGGATTCTCCGGCGTCAGATAGTTCCAGGTCATATTCAGCACTGGCTCCGGACATACGCCGCCTTCGGTGGCATACATCTTACGCAGGCGCATGAAGATACCGGCGATGATCTCACCATCGTTCAGCGCTTCGCCTGGGCCATCCTGACCTTTCCAGTGCCATTGCAACCAGCGGCCGGAGTTCACGATTGAGCCGTTTTCTTCGGCAAAGCAGGTCGACGGCAGACGGAACACTTCGGTCTGAATTTTCGACGAATCCACATCGTTCGACTCGCCGTGATTCTGCCAGAAGGTAGACGTTTCGGTATTAAGCGGATCGATAGTCACGAGGAATTTCAGCTTCGACAGCGACGAGACCACTTTATTTTTGTTCGGGAACGAGGCTACCGGATTAAAGCCCTGGCAGAGATAACCCGTGACCTGACCTTTGGACATCATGTCGAAATACTGTAGTACGTCGTACCCTTTGTCCCATTTCGGCAGCCAGTCAAAGCCCCAGCTATTATCTGCGGTGGCTTTATCACCATAGAATGCCTTCATCATGGAGACGAAGAATTTCGGGTAGTTGCTCCAGTAGTTAACCTGATTTTCCAGCAACGGTTTGGTGGTGTTACCGGCGAAGTAGGTATCCAGATCGTTCTGCTTTTCACTTGGCAGCGTCATATAGCCAGGCAGGCTTTGTGACAGCAGGCCGAGATCGGTCAGACCCTGGATATTAGAGTGACCACGCAGAGCATTTACGCCGCCGCCTGCCATGCCCATATTTCCAAGCAGCAGCTGGATCATCGCCATGGTACGGATGTTCTGTGCGCCTACCGAGTGTTGCGTCCAGCCGAGTGCATACAGGAACGACGCCGTTTTATCATGGGCACTGGTTTCTGCAATGTACTCACAGACTTTAAGGAAATCAGCTTTTGGCGTGCCGCAAATATTTTCAACCACGTCCGGCGTGTAGCGGGAAATGTGCTTTTTCAGCAGATTCCACACGCAACGCGGGTGTTGCAGAGTGATATCGCGTTTTGCAAAACCGCGCTCGTCCAGCTCATAGTTCCAGCTTTCTTTGTCGTATTTGCGTTTTTCCGGGTCATACCCGGTAAACAGGCCGTCATCAAAGCCAAAGTCTTCGCGCACGATCAGACTGGCGTTAGTGTAGGCTTCGGTATATTCGCGATTGTATTTTTCATTGTTTAGCAGGTACAGCATCACGCCTGACAGGAAAGCAATGTCAGTACCTGAACGGATCGGGGCATAGAAATCGGCAACCGATGCCGTACGCGTAAAGCGTGGATCAACAACAATGAGCTTCGCACCATTGTGGATCTTGGCTTCCATCGCCCAGCGGAATCCCACCGGATGCGCTTCTGCCGCGTTCCCACCCATCACTACGATGAGGTTGGCGTTCTTCATGTCGACCCAGTGATTGGTCATCGCACCGCGACCAAATGTTGGAGCAAGACTTGCTACCGTTGGTCCGTGTCAGACGCGCGCCTGGTTATCGACGGCTAACATGCCGAGTGCGCGGGTAAATTTCTGGGTTAAATAGCCGGTTTCATTACTGGATGCGGAAGCGCACAGCATACCGGTGGAAAGCCAGCGGTTAACGGTAGTGCCTTCAGCATTCTGCGCGATGAAATTGGCATCGCGGTCTTCCTTCATCAGCTTAGCGATGCGATCAAATGCGTCTTCCCAGCTGATTCTCTGCCATTTGTCCGACCCTGGCGCGCGGTATTCCGGGTACTTCAGGCGGCTGTCAGAGTGGATGAAGTCGATAAGCCCTGCGCCTTTCGGACACAAAGCGCCACGATTGACCGGATGGTCCGGATCACCTTCGATATGAAAAATGGACGATTTGGCGTTTTTAGCACCGTCACCGAGGCTATACATTAATAGCCCGCAGCCAACGGAACAGTATGTACAGGTGTTACGGGTTTCGCGAGTGCGCAGCAGTTTGTACTGCCGCGTTTCCGCCAGCGCTATACCGGGGGCAAAACCCAGCGCTGCTGCCGTGGTGCCTGCCATACCGCCAGCGCAGATCTTAAAGAACTGCCTTCTGCTGACCTGCATGGTTTACTCCTTGTTTCGACATTGCTCATCAATAAGTACGATCGTACTGGCAGGCCACCTGCGGAAATTACCGCTTCTGAGGTATTGATTTACGACGGCCTGGCAGAAAATAACCCTGCTAAGAATATCATAATTCTCTGGGTTGTTTCGGATATGTATACATCAGGAACAAGGAATGTTGCATTGAGCACACTTTTAGCGAAAAGAAAGCATTGTCAAAAAATGCAAAGTGACACAAATCAATTTGTAAGGCGTGTAGCTGTTTTTATCTGGCACGGCCATTGATACAACGTAAATCCATTTTTGGCGCGGTATTTGCTCCCGCTGGCTAACCGTGCTGAAATAGCCGTGCTCTTGCGACTACTTTCAGGAAATACCATGTCTCAACCCCTTGATATCGGTGCGGCTTCACGTCTTGTCTGGTCTCGCGATAATATGCGTCACACTCAGGCAGACCATCTGGCTGATGAGGTTCCCGTGGCGCTGGTTTATAACGGGATCTCACATGTTGTCATGATGGCATCACCAAAGGATCTTGAGCACTTCGCCATCGGCTTTTCATTATCAGAAGGTATTATCGAAGACGCGCGTGAGATCTTTGGCATTGATGTGGTACAGGCGTGCAGTGGAATAGAAGTGCAAATTGAGTTATCCAGTCGCCGCTTCATGGGGCTTAAAGAACGCCGCCGGACACTTGCCGGCCGCACCGGGTGCGGGGTGTGCGGTGTCGAGCAGCTTAACGATATTGGTAAACCTGTGGCGCCGTTACCCTTTACACAAACGTTTTCAATAGCGGATCTCGACCATGGTCTGAGCCAGCTCAGAGGCTTTCAGCCGGTGGGTCAACTGACCGGTTGTACGCACGTTGCCGCCTGGATGCTTCCTTCCGGGGAGCTGGCAGGCGGGCATGAAGATGTGGGCCGTCACGTGGCGCTGGACAAACTGCTGGGGCGTCGTGCGCTGGAAGATGACCGCTGGCAGCAGGGGGCTATTCTGGTATCCAGCCGCGCCAGCTATGAAATGGTACAAAAATCAGCGATGTGCGGCGTGGAAATCCTGTTTGCCGTGTCGGCAGCTACGACGCTGGCCGTCGATGTGGCAGAGCGCTGCAACCTGACGCTGGTGGGATTTTGCAAGCCGGGCAGGGCCACAATTTATACGCATCCCCAACGCTTAATATAAAGGCCTGAAAAAGGAATTTTTCAGGCCAGGCGTTAAGCTGTTTAAACAGACTATTTATTTTCGAGAGAATAAAAGGTGTTGGCGGCGATTAGATTTTCTCAATATGCGTGATAACAGGCTTGCCCTCTAATGGCGCATAAATCACAACTTTAACCAGTGAAATGCTTTCGCCATCGCGAGTAAAAATGCTCTGCTGAGCGATATAAAGATGATTGGCTCCGCAGACAATTTGTTCACCTGCGTGGACCAGTACATCATATTTTGTACCTAATAATCCTTCGGTTGCAAATGCAAAAATTTCTAAGTGTTTGTCTTCTATTGCAGTTATATTTTTATTAACGGTAGAGTTAATTTCCCATGCACCTTGTTTCATCTTCATATCCTTTGTTGATTAATGATTGAGTTTGCGAAAGTAAATTAACATCGTCATTAGGCGATCATTGTGATCGGCGTCTCTAATTTTTCTCATAAATAAATATGAAATTTATTATTTCCTGGTTTTATTATTTATAATCTACGTAAAAAGATAAGCGATGAATGGCGTAAAGATACGTACCCGTACAAAGCGCAATGTTAAAAAAGCTCTCCATCGAGTGCTTTAGCACGTAGAGAAACTCAGACTGCTCTGCCGTGTAACATTACCAGATTGTTCCCGGCAATGACCTACTAATACCGGCAGTGGCATAATATATAAATTCATATTAAAATTATTGGCCGATTTTTTTTCTTTTATTTAGCAATGGTTTTAAATTTCCCATCTGAATTTGCATTTAACAAAACCCTGGGCAATGATAAGTATTCTTTTAATACCCTGGGCAGAAATTATATGAAGCGCAATTTATTAGCAACAGCCATCGTTTTAACGCTTTTAACCGGCTGTGACGATAACAATTCCACAGAATCAACTCAGGCCGCGCCTGCGTCTTCCACTGCAACCTCAGAACCGTCGCAGGCACAAGCTGCACCGAAAAATGACGACGTGCAGGCCGATCAACAGGATGTTCATGATAAGAAAATGAACACTTATATTGATTGCTACAATACATTGCAGCTGTCGATTTATAATAGTATGGAGCGCTATGCCAGCTGGCTAAAAGATCTGCAAACCGGTCCTACGGGCAAAGAGCGCATCGTTTACGGTACTTATGCCGTTTCCGACAGTACGCTTGAGAAGTGCCAGAAAGAAGTTCCAGAGGTTGTTAAACTAAAACCGGCACTGGAACCTATGGATGAGGCAGCATCAGCCTTTATCACTCATGCCGTCGCGGTAGCCAATACCATTAATGCTATGAATAAATATTACGAGCAGGAAAACTATAAAGACGATGCTTTTGCCGAGGGTAAGACGCTGCATCAGACGCTGATGAAGCAGTGGCGCGACTTTGAACCCGCGGCTAATCGCTATAGTGATGCAATTAAACAGGTTGAAGCTGAACGCCAGGTCGCTCAGTTGAAGGCCATTGAGCAAAGCGAAGGGAAATCGGAAAATTATTATACGTTGTCCGTCATGATCCATTCCGGCAATCTTAATGATGTCATAAGCCATGAGACGTTTGATACCGACAACGCAATGAAACAGCTAACCGAGCTGGAAAAAACCACGGCCGAATTTAAAGAAAAGCTGAAGGCGCAATCCGGGGATTCCTTTAAGTTCACGCGCTTTATTTCTGCGGCAGAAGAGTATCAGCTGGACACGAAGAAATATATTCGTCGGGTAAGAGATAAAGCGCCGTATGCTGACAGTGAAAAACGTCTGCTGTCGGATGCGAATGCAGGCTGGATGGTTGACGCTTCTTATCCGAAAGCGTTAAGAAGCTATAACCAGATGGTAGATAACTACAACCGTATGCATTAATCACTTTTCTTGTCTGGCGGCCGCCGGTCGCCAGACAGAGTGGCATCGAAATTTCGTGGGTATGAGTCCCTTATCAGGGGATCCCTGCCTGACGCAACAGGGCCGTCACGATGGCCGCTGCGACGATAACAATAATAAGCGGCGTTTTACGCCAGGCGAGAAAGACGGCAAAAGCAACGCCGAGTATCCGCGCCAGTCCGGCAAAATGTCCGCCTTCGTATAACGCGGTCGCCAGCGCGACGGAAAAAAGCAGCGTTGTTGCCGCGTCTGAGAGCAGCGCCTGCGAGCGTTCAGAAAGCGCCAGACGGTTGCCCAGTTTTGCGCCCCCCAGCCGCATTAAATAGGTGCCGATAGACAGAATGGCCACGCCGATGAGGATTAACGAAGTGTTAGCCATTATTTCTTCCTCGCCGCCAGGCCCAGCAAAGAGAGCAGTACCGGCAGGCCTACCGGTGCGAACGGCACGGCGGCAAGTGAGATCGCTGCGCCACTGGTAGCCCGGATAAGCGTTGTTCTCTTCTTCAGAGCAGGCAGGACCAGAGCCAGAAGAATGGCAGGGAAAATAGCATCAAGACCGATAGTTTCCGGCGAGGGAAGCATTTTACCTACCATCGCGCCCAGTAATGTTCCCACGGGCCAGAAAAGCGCGACACCTGCTCCGCACAGCCAGAAAGCGGCTTTACGCTGTTCGGGTGTCGGCTGTGATAACCCAAACACTACGCTTTCATCATTCATGATATGGCAGCCAATAAGACTCATTGCACCTTTTCCAACCAGTTCGCGTACGGTCACGCCAAACGGAAAATGCCGGGCATTTACCAGCAATCCTGCCACCGCCGCCGCCAGAGGATTGCCACCGCTGGCAATAATGCCGATAAACATAAACTCTGAGGCACCAGCAAGCACTACGATAGACAGTAGCAGCGGCAGCCAGAGGGGAAAACCGTAGGCCATCGCCAGCGAACCATAAGACGCGCCAACAACGCCAACAGCCAGACAGACTAACAATATCGCCTTTATTGTGTCGCCTTTCAGGCAGGAAAAGAGGGAGAGAGACATACGTTTATCGCCATAATGAACGGGTATCCATTATAATGAACACAGTAATGTCGTTTTTCAAGTCGAACGATTCGTTCACTATATAAAACATCAGGAATTTTTATGACGCAGCCCATTAGCACGATTGCCAGAAGTCTGGTCCGCGAGCGGCAGAGAACCGGACTATCGCTGGCCGAAATTGCCCGCCGCGCCGGGATCGCTAAATCTACGCTTTCGCAGCTGGAATCAGGGAATGGTAATCCCAGTCTGGAAACACTGTGGGCGCTGTGCGTGGCGCTGGATATTCCGTTTGCCCGCCTGCTTGAACCCCAGCAGCATGTCACTCAGGTCATCCGCCGGGGCGAGGGGAGTAAGGTGACAGCTGAACAAGCGCACTACCAGGCGGTATTACTGGCGACCTGTCCACCCGGCGCGCGTCGTGATATTTACCTTTTACTCACTCAGCCCGGGGCCGATCGCATCTCGCATCCGCATCCTCTGGGGTCGGTTGAACATATTATCGTAACGCAGGGACGGGCGCTGGTGGGGCTGATTGAGGCACCAGAGGAGTTAAACGAAGGGGATTATATTTGTTATCCGGGCGATCGGGAGCATATCTTCAAAGCGCTGGAGCCGGATACCCAGGCCATTCTGGTCGCCGAACAAAACTGATGCCGGGCAGATTATTTCCCTACCCAGTTATTTTTGATTTTAAACTTATCTGCGCGGTTATAGCTGAAGGAGTAGTTAAACGCCGTGCCATCTTCCAGTTTGGTGACGCCGGACACTTTGAGCATGGGACGCCCGGAGGGAATGGCAAGCAGCGTCGCCAGCTCATCATTAAACAGATCGGCTTCAATGACCGAGCTGTAAAACTTTATCTTCTTGCCGGTGATATGCTCGATATATTCATACAGAGAACCTTCTTCCAGTATCCTTGACGGGATCAGCGGAATAATCGTGCAATTTATCCACGAGTCTTCAACCAGTACCGGCACGTCATCAATCAGGCGGATGCGGCGAATAAAATGCACTGGCTCACCCGCATCCAGCTCAAGATAACGGGCCGTGATGTTATCTGCCGGAAGACGCTGGTGACAAATAAGACGGCTGGTGATGATAGCCTGGCCATTAAATTCCCGGGAAAATCCCTGCACTGAATTGCTGGTTCCGTCATTGAGCATAAAGACATCATCTTCGATAGCGCGGGTAACAAACATTCCCTTACCGTGGATGCGCTCAATAAACCCTTCCTGCTCAAGCATATGCATTGCTTTTTGCAACGTGACCCGCGTAACACCATATTCTGCGGCCAGTTCGCGCTCTGACGGGATTTTTTCACCCACCTGCCATGTACTACTCAGGATCTGCTTTTTTATCGCATTTTTTATCTGAATGTAGCGAGCAACCATTGTGCGGGATCTTGATATCGAAAGAAGGGGAAGAGTGTAGCATTAATTCTCCTGCGGAAAATCAAAGACCTCTTCAGAAAAGCCGGGTAAGCGGATGTTACCCGGTAAGCCGGATTATGCGTCGCTGACAGCTAACGCCGCCGCTTCCTGTTGTTCAATGGCCAGTTGTTTACGTTCCAGAATACGAAAGAACGGGTAATATATCACCGTTGAAATAAGAACCATGCAGCCGGACCAGACTGCGGCAGGAATATTGCCGCCAGTGACAAAATACCCGTTGAGAACAGGCGGCATCGTCCAGGGGATTTGAAAGATCGGGCGACCAATAATGCCAAATTGCATTAGCAGATACGAGCAGGTACAAAGAGTCATCGGCGTTAAAATCAGAGGCAGCATCATCATCGGGTTGAAAACCATCGGTACGCCGAAGATCACCGGTTCATTAATACAAAACAGTGCCGGACCAATGGAGATACGCCCCAGTGACGTATAGTAGCGACTTTTCGATAACAACATCGCCAGTACCAGCCCCATTGTTGCGCCAGAACCGCCGGTACAAATGAAGAAATTATAGAAGCCCTCAGCCGTAATATGCGGCACTGGCTGATGCCGTAAATAAGCGTCTGTGTTTTCGGCAATAAACTTCAGGAATATGGGGCCGGTAATGCCGGAAAGAACATTGGTGCCGTGAATACCACAGCTCCACAGCAATGAAATAAGCGCGACCAGGATCAGTATTCCCGGCAGCGTATCAAGGCCCATAACCAGCGGACTCAGGACCAGCGTGAAAAACGCGTTAATATCAAAATGAAGCACCACGCGTACCAGCCATACCAGCGTCAGGCAGGCCATTGCCGGTGCCAGACTAATAAAAGACTGGAGAACCGCTGGAGGGACGCTGTCCGGCAGACGAAGATAGATCTTGTTGACCACGAAAAAGCGGACGATATACACCGTAATAATCGATAACACGATCGCCGAAAATAATCCGGCAGCGCCAAAATTAGCCGTGTTGATTTTATGGGTATCATCAAGCTGGGCAAGCAGGAAAACGGCCACCGTAATACAGCAACAGCTCAGGCAATCCAGCTTATAATGCTTCGCCAGATTATAGCTAATACCGATAGCCGCAATCAGCCCAATTGCGCCAAACGTGGCCTGCACCGGGACGCTAAGTGTCTCAGCATGAGGACCGAGAAACGCACTCCATCCGGGGATTGGCAGGTTAGCAATAATCAGGAATACGCTACCTGCAATAATAAACGGTAGCGTAAACGAAATACCATCACGTACCGCGACCAGAATGACGTTGTTACCCACCCGCATTAAGAGGGGTAACAGTTTGTTTTCCAGGAAGTCTTGCATAAAAAAATCCCTTTAATGAGATATTCAGCGATCGCCTCAAAAAGCATACTGCGGCAGGAAATCACGGTTTGCCGCCAGGTAGTCATTCAGAATGCGGCGGGCAATCTCAACCGAGGGGACGAGAGGATGATTTGCCAGTGCCAGCAGTGCCGTCCCGGTATCGCCCGTCATTGCCGCCTCAACCGTTAACTCCTCAAACGCTTTTACGCTTTGAATCAATCCCCGAATGCGCACCGGTAGACGACCATACGCCAGCGGATGCGCGCCGAGTGAATCAATGACTGCGCTGGTTTCGATAACCGCTTCGTCAGGCAGATCCGGCGTCGTTCCCCGGTTCGCTACGTTCACCACGTGGATTTCGTGTTTGTTGTTATAAATGGAGCTAATAATTGAACATGCAGTGTCAGAATACCAGGCACCGCCACGGCTTGACAGCTCTGCGGGTTTCTCGCACAGCATCGGATTTTTATACAGCTCAAGCAACGCATGTTCTATTTCCAGCGAACGCTCGCCGCGCGTTCCGCCGGTACTCTGCTCCTCTTGCTCGTGAGTCACCATTTCATGATTGAGATAAAAGTACTTCAGATAGGAGAGGGGATAGAGTTTCAGCGCGCGGATAAAGTCGGCCGGTAAGCCCAGGTCCGGTATATTTTTAAGCTTATTAGCGCCGGCACCCTGCGCTAATTTTTCAATAAAGTCGGCGGTAGTGTCACGGCCGTTGAGCGTAATCTGGTCTGCAAAAATAAGATGATTAAGCCCCATTACACGCGCCGTAATGGCACTGCGCGCTACGCCATACGCGTTAGCCACATCCATCATCATGCTATTGGCCCCGCTACAGATCCCGAGTGATTTTACCGGGCTGTATTTGGTAATGGCTTCAGTAACGATACCGGCTGGATTGGTAAAGTTGATCATCCATGCATCAGGGCACAATGCTTCCATGTCCTTACAGATATCCAGCAATACCGGGATCGTACGTTGCGCTTTCATAAAACCGCCTGGCCCGGTGGTCTCCTGGCCCAGTACGCCGTAGCGCAGGGGAATTTTTTCATCCTGAATACGGGCCGCCAACTGACCCACGCGAATCTGGGTGGTGACAAAATCGGCATCTTTTAGCGCTTCTCGCCGGTTGGTCGTCAGGTGAACCGTCATCGGAAGCCCTGCTTTTTTCACCATCCTTTGCGCCAGCTGCCCCACAATAGCGAGCTTTTCTCGCCCTGCTTCAATATCCACCAGCCAGTATTCGGTGACGGGAAGTTCAGAATAACGGCGGATGAAACCATCAATGAGTTCCGGGGTATAGCCTGAGCCTCCACCGATAGTGACCACTTTCAGCTTTTTCATATAGCCTCGTACTAATTATAACTGGCATATGCCAGATTGAAGAGAAATATATCAATCCCCTCCCGGTGAAATAGCGAGATGGCTCACAAATTCTTAGTGCAGGTAAATTACAGGTAATACCGTCATTTAGTTATTATTACATTGATGGGGTAACTGCTTTATCTGTTTATATACTCTGCATTTATAGTTCAATTTATTTCAGCGGAATAGTGTTATCTTGCTCACGTTATTGTATTTAATGACATTTACACACGCAGGTCTTGATAATATTCTGCCGCGTAATTTGTTGCGTTTTCATTTTATTTCCCCAGGTTCTTTTACCTGGTGGTTGTCGTAATAGCCACGCAGGACAAATGCGCTAATTATTAAAATGACATTCACCAGAGATATATTTGTGTGCATAAGCATAGATTTTAGTAGTTAATGGATCATTGAAAAGGAATGGTAATAATGAAGAAAACAGCGCTTGCAGTCGCAATAGGATTATTGACGGTTGCTAACTCCGGGTTTGCGAAAACCCAAAGCATGACCCTGGAACAACGTCTGGAACAGATGGAGGCACGTCTGGAGGCGGCTGAAAACCGGGCAGCACAGGCCGAGAATGAAGTTCAGCAGCTGCAAATCCAACAAGTAGCTGAAATTAAAAAAATTAAAGATGCTCAGGGTAATACGCCGGTTAATGGCCAAACGCCTGAGATAGAAACTAAAAAAAATGCCTCCACACCTAATCTGTTGCTGAGCGGCTACGGTGATTTAAAAATTTATGGCGACGTCGAATATAATATGGACGCAGAGAGCCGCCGGGGGACGTTGACCAAACTTAATGAGGATCACACAACTGAACAATGGGATATGGATGGTCGTATTCTGATTGGTTTCGATGGGATGCGTAAACTGGACGACGGCCGCTACGCCGGATTCTCTATCCAGCCGTTGGCCGATATGTATGGCTCAATGAATCTTGATGATGCCTATTTCCATTTTGGTCAGGAAAATGACTGGAAAGTGAAAGTAGGGCGCTTCGAAGCGTTCGACATGTTCCCGCTTAATCAGGATACGTTTGTTGAGCATTCTGGCAATACCGCGAATGACCTGTATAGCGATGGCCAGGGCTATATCTATATGATGAAAGAAGGGCGCGGTCGTTCTGATGCGGGGGGTAATTTTCTGCTGAGTAAACAGCTTGAGAACTGGTATTTTGAGCTGAACTCCCTGATTGAAGATGGCGCATCACTTTATGCCGACAGTGATAATGTTCAGGCCGACGGGCGGACTTATCATGGTCGCGAAATGACAAAAGAGAAAAATGTCGTTTATTTGCGCCCGGTGGTGTCGTGGTCAGCCACTAGCGCATTATCTTTCTCTGCGGCAATGGAATCTAACGTCGTTAACAATGCCTATGGCTATTACAACAGCAAAGGCGACCTGGTGGACCAATCCGATCGTACCGGTTATGGTTTAACCATGACCTGGAACGGGTTAAAAAACGATCCGGTTGACGGTGTTGTCCTGAACGTGAATACCGCTTACATGGACGCAGACAGTGAGCAAGACTTCACTGCAGCAACCAACGCGCTGTGGAGAAATTTTGAGCTGGGCTACATTTATGCGCATAATAAGATCGACGATTTTAATGGCGTAGTATGCGATAATGACTGCTGGATCAGCGATGAAGGCACTTACGATATTCATACCGTTCATGCGTCATATCTGATCCCGAACGTAATGGATATGCAGAATTTCAATATCTATCTCGGTGCTTACTGGTCTCAGATCCAGAGCGACGAAGACATTTCCAGTGACGACGACCGCTATGGTGCACGTCTGCGTTTCAAATATTATTTCTAAAGTCTGTGATGCAAAAAACGCCTGATACCAGGCGTTTTTTAATGGCTGTTAGAGGGATGTGCCCGGCGGCGCTGTATTTACCGGGCCTACAGCAGCAACTCGCGAGAGTTACACCAGGTAAAACACACTGGTCAGTTCGCTGCTAATCGGGCTGTTGTCCGGGTTGGCGGGCATCACGTCGCGCATATATTGCCACCAGCGCTGGCAGACCTCCGTACCCGCAACCGCGTTCCAGCGCTCTTCCGACTCAATATCTACGGTAGCAAACAGCAGATTACGTTCTTTATCGAGCCAGATAGCGTAATGATGTGCGCCATGTGCTTTTAGCGTCTCTTCCAGTTCGGGCCAGATCGGATTATGACGACGCTGATACTCCTCATGGGCATTAGCATTTACCTGCATGACAAAGGCTTTGCGGATCATAATGCCTCCAGATACAGCTCGCGGACGTCATTGCGCGTTGCAGGGCGCGGATTACAGGGCGCGCAGGGATCGGCAAGTGCCTTATCCAGCCAGCCTTCAATATCATCTTTGGTGATGCCAAGCTTGCTGAAGCCTGACGGGATACCGACCCGGTGACTCAAGGCACGAATCGCCTTAATGGCTTCCTGGCTGGCAGCATCATCACTCATACCGCGCGTCTCTACGCCCATGGCCTGTGCGATGCGGGCAAAGCGGGCCACGGCATGTGGACGATTAAAATTTTCGATGACAGGTAACAAAATGGCGTTACAGACGCCGTGCGGCAGGTTATGCGTCGCGCCAGGCTGATGCGCCAGAGCATGGACCAGGCCAAGACCGGCGCTGTTAAATGCCATTCCGGCCAGATACTGGCCAAACGCCATTTGCTCCCGGGCAGCCAGATCGTGACCATTATCGACCGCTTTTGGCAGCCACTGCGCGATCAGGCGGACAGACTCCAGCGCATTGGCGTCAGTCAGCGGATGAGCACCTACGGAGACATAGGCTTCTATCGCATGTGTCAGCGCATCCATTCCGGTCGCAGCCGTTACGGATGCGGGGATTTCCAGCATGACGCTGGCATCATCAACTGCGATATCCGGAATAATATTCGGATCGATAATAACTTCTTTAACCTGACGTTCGCTATTAATAATCACGGCGTTGCTGGTCATCTCGGCAGCCGTTCCGGCCGTGGTATTAATGGCGACCAGCGGCACACCGGCATTTTTCACCTTGCCCACGCCAGAATAAGCCGTCGACGGCGCAGGGTTCGCCGTCAGAATTTTTATCGCTTTCGCCGTATCAATCGGGCTACCGCCACCGAAGGCAATCAGGTAATCACATTTTGCATCCTGATATGCGGCATAACCTTCCTGAACCAGAGCTTCAGTTGGATTAGGGAAGACATCATCAAACAGATGATACGACATTTCATGCGCGTCCAGTGCGGTAAACAGGCTATCGAGCAGACCCAGTTTGATCAGTTGGCCGTCGGTAACAATAAGTGCCTTACCCCACTGTTTCTCCGCCACCAGTTTGACCATATCGCCGATTGCACCTGCGCCGTGCAGGCTGATTTTCGGCAGCGCCAACATAAAACTCATGATAGTTCTCCATAAAATTACGCCCCGACTGAATGCGCGGGGCGTGATGATCTCAGGCGTACAGTTCGAGTGCGCTTGCCATCGGCGTCACGCCAAAACGTTTGCCGAGGGCAATCAGCTGGTCGCGAGTGATAGTCTGTTTCATGCCGCCCATTGAGAGCACTTTCACTAATACGTCTGCCGATTTTTCCGCTGTGTCGATAAGGCCAAAGGTTTCATCGAGCGTCGGACCGCTGCCAAACACGCCGTGGAACGGCCACAGGACCAGTGAGTGTTGCTGCATATTGCGTGCGGTGGCCTGACCGATTTCGTCGGTGCCCGGCACCATCCACGGCAGTATCCCGACGCCATCGGGGAAAACGACCAGGCATTCAGTGCTGCCTTCCCACAGTTTGCGGGTGATCAACGCGCTGTCGTTGTCCAGTACATAGGTCAGCGCGATCAGGTTGGTCGCATGGCAGTGCATGATCACCCGATCTTTACCGCCGGTGGCTTTGATGCGTTCGCAGTGTGACAGAAAGTGCGCGGGTAACTCGGACGTCGGCACCGCCTCGTGGGTTAATCCCCACAGAATGTGATAGCCCGCACCGTCGCTATCGACTTTTACCACGCCGAGATTGGCTGCCGGATCGAGTTGTACATTGCGAAAGAATTTGCCGGAGCCGGTGACGATGAAGGCGGTATTGGCCAGTAACGGCATGGGTTGACTGAGCGCGATATAGCGCGGCTGAGCATGGAAATCAGATTCGTAGGGCGCCACGTCAGCAGCATCCAGGCGTAGCGTCAGATTGCCGCCGTTGCGCTCATCCCAGCCTTTCAGCCATGCATCGGAAGTGGCTTTGATCATGCCCTGGACAAACCAGGAATGGATAATAGTCTGCATTGTTTTACGTTCCTTAAAAAGGCCAGATAGCGTGCTGCTCCTCACCCTCAGGGAGAGGGCAGGGATGAGGGGATATCAGCCGCGCTGACTCAAAATATCTTTTTCATAGCCGCGCACATTCTCCAGCCACTGACTGCCGGCTGGCGTATCGTGACGCTGGCAATACATCTCCCATACTGCCTGCCACGGCAGCGATTTTTGTTCTTCCAGCAGGGCCAGACGCGCGGTGTAATCGCCAGCATCTTCCAGCTGGCGCAGCATGTCAGTGGGTTCCAGCAGGGCGCGCAGCAGGGCTTTTTTCATGTTGCGGGTGCCGATCACCCATGCCGCAATACGGTTAATAGACGCATCGAAGAAATCGAGGCCAATGTGTACGCGGTCGAACAAATCGTGACGGATAATTTCACTGGCAATGGCCTGGGTTTCATCATCCAGCAGGACCACGTGATCGCTGTCCCAGCGGACCGGACGGCTGACGTGCAGCAGCAGGCGCGGCACGTAGAGCATGGCGGCGGAGATTTTGTCGGAGATAACTTCCGTCGGATGAAAGTGGCCTGCATCAAGGCACAGTGCGGTCTGACGGCTGGTGGCATATCCCATATAAAACTCGTTAGAGCCAACGGTGTAGCTTTCTGCGCCGATCCCAAACAGCTTGCTTTCAACAGCATCAATGTGATGCGCCGGGTCCAGCTTTTCGCCGATCACTTCATCCAGCGCTTCCAGCAGGCGCTGACGTGGCGCAAGGCGATCTACGGTGACATCTTTCATGCCGTCCGGAACCCAGATATTCATCACTGACGGCGTGCCCAACTGTTCGCCAAAATAGGCAGATACGCGACGGCTTGCTTTGCAGTGGTCGATCCAGAACCGGCGAATTTCAGGGTCGGCATGTGAGAGCGTAAAGCCATCGGCACTCAGCGGATGAGAGAAGCAGGAGGGGTTAAAATCCAGTCCCAGCTTATTAACTTTGGCCCACGCTACCCAGTTTTTGAAATGTTCTGGTTTGATTTGGTCGCGGGACACCGGCGTTTCCGCTTCATGATAAATCGCATGTAAGTTAAGCCGTTTCGGACCCGGAATAAGGCTGAATGCTAACTCCAGATCCGCACGAAGCTCGGCCGCATTACGCGCTTTGCCTGGGTAATTCCCGGTCGCCTGAATGCCACCGGTCAGGTTACCCTCCGGATTTTCGAAACCGGCAACATCATCGCCCTGCCAGCAGTGCATAGATACCGGCAGGCGATCGAGCTGGCGCAGCGCCTCCTCGACATTAATCCCTGTAGCGGCAAAACGCTGTTTCGCGAGTTCCCAGGCGTGTTCAAGTGAGGTCGTCATGCGCAAAGCTCCTTTGTCTGTCGTGGGGTCTGTGATTGCGCGATGTAACGCGCGATCTCATTATCAGGATGAGGGGTAAAGGTGATCAGGTGGTGGTTAGAAACCACCACCTTGCGAAAATCGCTAACATTGCTCAGTTCATCCAGCGTCATTAACTGCACGCCGATATTGCCAAGCGTTGAAGCTTCAACAGGCCCGGCAATCACCGTAATGCCGCAGGCGTCAGCGCACAGTTGATTGAGTAACTGGTTCTGGCAGCCGCCGCCGACAATATGCAACTGGCTGAACGGTTTACCGCGCAGGTGCGCCAGTTCGTCCAGAACGTTGGCATACAGAATGGCGAGGCTGTCGAAAATGCAGCGTGCCAGCTCCGCATCGCTGGCCGGGACGAGTTGCTCGGTTTCACGGCAGGCGGCCTGAATTTCTGCGCTCATATTGGCTGGATTGATAAAGCGATCGTCATTGGGATTAATCACAAAGCGGCAGGCGGGCAGCGCAGATGTGCGGGAGATGAGGTCCGGCAAATCAGTGATGTTCTGCTCAGCGATGACGCGCTGAAGTAGCCACAGGCCCATAATATTTTTTAGCACCCGATAACGACCTTCTGCGCCGCCCTCGTTGGTGATATTGGCGGCCAGCGCGCTGTCGCTGGTATACGGTGTTTTACTTTCAAACCCCATCAGTGACCAGGTGCCGGAGGAGATCCACGCTGCATCTTTTACTTCCAGCGGCACGGCAATAACCGCGCTGGCCGTATCATGGCTGGCGACTGCGACGACCGGAATGGCATTACCCTGCGGACAGATCCAGTGACCAATTACATTGCCAGGATGCGTGGGCTTACCGAACCATGCGGCGTCAGCCCCCGTCCAGTTCAGCAACATTTCATCCCAATTGTCGGTATTGATATTGACCAGTTGAGTGGTGGTGGCGTTGGTATATTCCCAGTTCATCTCACCGGTCAGGCGATAACTGAAGTAATCGGGAATGAGCAGCGCATGAGCGACATCATGAGTAACATCAGGCTGCTGGTGGACCAGCGCGCGAAGCTGATAAATCGTATTAAACGGCAGAAATTGAATACCGCTGCGGCGATAAATTTCTGCTTTACCCAGTTGACGAGCGGCCTGCGCCATTACCCCGTCAGTGCGATTATCGCGATAGGCAATGGGAAGGCCGACGCGTTCACCTTTGCTGTTGAGCAGCACATAATCCACGCCCCAGGTATCCACACCGATACTGTCGATCAGCACGCCTGCTGCGCAGATCTTCTTGAGACCGTGGCGAATCTCTGCTTCAAGGCTATCAACATCCCAGCAATCAAAACCGGCTACTTTTTGCAGGCAGTTAGTGAAACGATGCATTTCACGCAGCGTGAGAAGGCGCTGTTCGCGATCGTAACGTGCAAGCATTACACGCCCGCTGGATGCGCCTAAATCAATAGCGACGCAATGGCGAAAAGTCATGATGTGGTCCTTCGTAGAGTCATTGATGACAGTCTAAAAAAGACGTTCTGTTGGTACCTTCTCGCTACTGACAGAGGGTGTAGAGCGCTGGCAAGAAAGCAAAGGTGAACGTGAGGAAGCTCACGTTTTTCTGTGAAAGTGGATCTGTGATAGCTGCCGCATTTCCGACGCTTTCCTCGCGTTTCTTGAAAAATCGGCACGCTTTGCGCGCTTTGTTGTCAAAATTTCAAGGTCAGAAAGATATGCCTTAATTACTATGATGAGAATTCTTCTCACTGGTAGCGACTCTTATGACCGTACTTCACAGCGTGGATTTTTTTCCGTCAGGTAGTTCGCCAGTGGCCATCGAACAACGTCTTCCGCAATCGGCATTCCCGGAACATCATCATGATTTTCATGAAATCGTTATTGTTGAGCACGGTACCGGGGTTCACGTTTTTAATGGCCAGCCCTACACCATCAGCGGCGGGACAATTTGTTTTGTTCGCGATCACGACCGCCATCTGTATGAGCACACCGATAATTTGTGTCTGACTAATGTGCTTTATCGATCGCCGGAAGCCTTTCAGTTTTTGAGCGGCCTGAATTTACTGCTGCCTCAGGAGCATGACGGGCATTATCCGTCGCACTGGCGGGTTAATCAGGCCATCCTGACGCAGGTGCGGCAGCTTGTTAGCCAGCTTGATCAGGAAGGTGAGCAGCCGGACGCGCCGGCGCGGGCGAACCGTGAGTTACTGTTTATGCAACTTCTGGTGCTGCTGCGTAAGGGCAGCCTGGCAGAGGGGGCGGAAGATAACGATGCCCGGCTCAATCAGCTTATTGCCTGGCTTGACGACCATTTCTCTGACGATGTGTGCTGGGAAAGCCTGGCCGGACATTTTTCACTCTCGCTGCGCACGTTGCATCGCCAGCTTAAGCAATATACGGGTTTAACCCCGCAGCGCTATCTCAACCGACTGCGCCTGATTAAGGCGCGGCATTTGCTCCGTCACAGTGACGAAAGCGTCACAGATATCGCTTATCGCTGTGGTTTTGGCGACAGTAACCACTTTTCGACGCTTTTTCGCCGGGAATTCTCCTGGTCACCGCGTGATATTCGCCAGGGACGTGACGGTATTCTTCAGTAACGCGAAGATAGTCAACGTTTTTGACCGACAGAAGGTCGATAATCATTGGCCATTCGTCGTTGAGGTGATCGTGCTGTGGGCCAGTTAATTCTTCGTAAAGCCGACTTCTTCACCAGCGTCGGGCAGGCGGTGGCGGTGGCAGATCGCTATCCGCAAAATGTGTTTGCTGAACATACTCACGAGTTCTGCGAACTGGTGCTGGTCTGGCGCGGGAATGGTCTGCACGTTCTTAACGACCGTCCGTATCGCATTACGCGGGGCGATCTGTTTTATATTCGTGCCGAAGACAAACATTCGTACGCGTCAGTCAATGATTTGGTTCTGCAAAATATTATCTACTGCCCTGACCGGTTAACTCTCGATCTTGACTGGGCTGCCTATATTCCCGGCTTTGGATGCCACGATCCGCGTGCGCACTGGCGCTTAAGCAGCAGCGGCATGAACCAGGCGCGGCAGGTGATTTCTCAACTGGAGCATGAAAGCGCTCACCATGATGACCAGACTAATGACATGGCTGAACTTCTGCTGGCGCAACTGGTGGTCACGCTGAAAAGGCATCGATACACGGTGGATAACCTTTTGGCAATGTCGCGGGAGCCGCTGCTTGATAAGCTGATTACTGCGCTGGCGGGCAGCCTGGATCGTCCTTTTATCCTTGACGATTTTTGCGTACAGGAGCACGGCAGCGCGCGTGCGCTCCGCCAGCAGTTTCGTCGTCAGACGGGCATGACCATTAGTCAGTATCTGCGCCAGCTGCGTATTTGCCATGCGCAATATTTGTTGCAGCACACAGAAATGCTGATCGTCGACATCGCCATGCAGTGCGGGTTTGAAGACAGTAACTATTTTTCCGTGGTGTTTAATCGTGAAATAGGGATGACGCCGGGACAATGGCGTCATCGTAGTCGGGATGCG
Source organism: Klebsiella sp. RIT-PI-d (assembly GCF_001187865.1). NCBI lineage: Bacteria > Pseudomonadati > Pseudomonadota > Gammaproteobacteria > Enterobacterales > Enterobacteriaceae > Klebsiella > Klebsiella sp. RIT-PI-d. Next base: position 48,139 of record NZ_LGIT01000007.1, on the reverse strand, counting down.
GCCTGGTTAACCTGCCATACCCAGCCCGACAATATTGGCGGCGACGATAATCACCACGCAGCCAAGGCTAAGTACACTGACCGGACGACGCCCGGCATTATTCCACTCTCTTAATACCAGGCCTACAATCCCGCCGCACAAGACATAGAAACTCATATGCAGCATCCAGCTGATATAGTCATACTGCGGCGGAATACGTGCATGCCCCCAGGCGTAAAAGAAGAATTGCAAATACCACATTAGTCCGCCCAGCGCGGAGAGCAGAATATTGCTGACGATCAGCGGCTTTGGCAGCGAGAAGTCTGCTTTTACCGACAGATTCTTTAATTTTGCCAGGCGAATAAAACAGAAGCCCAGATTAATCAGCGCTCCGCCGCCCATAATCACCACGTAACTGGGTAGCGCAACGTACAGCGGATCGACCCCCAGCGCGGCGGCGGCCTCATGCATCGGTTTTGCCGCATTCATCGCAAACGACATACCCGCAGAAAAGATGCCACACATTACCGCCAGCAGCAGCCCTTTCTTCAGGTTAAAGTCTTCAGCTTTAATCCCCATTTTACGTTCTTTCAGCTGACCCGCGTGGGTGACAATCCCGACCCCAATAAGTGCGACCAGCACGCCAGTCAGCGTCATACGACCGCCGTGTGTGGTGATCAATACGTCAAAATTGCCGTTAAGAATGGGCGTCATCAGGGTACCGACGATAAGCGTAATGCCAATCGCGATCCCAATCCCCATCGACATGCCAAGATAGCGCATGGTCAGACCATAATTGATATTACCAATGCCCCACATTGCGCCGAACAGAAAAACCGGTAGCAGCGTAGAAGCACTGAAGGAACGGTAATAGGCCCAGAAGTCAGGTAGCAGCAGCGCGCTGATGGTCCAGGGTAAAATCAACCATGAGACCGTTCCGCCGACGGACCACATGGTTTCCCACGACCAGCCTTTTACCTTTTTAAACGGGGCATAGAAACAGGCTGCACTGGCTGCGCCGATCAGATGCCAAAGAATACCCATCGTAATCATGTTGCTCATGTCTTTATCCTCATCTTTTTATGGTCGGTAAACCCTCCCCGACCTGATGAGTGTAAAAATTGTGCAATAGATTAACCTTCAGCGGACTGCCGCCTTACGTGTCGGGCTGGCAATGAACCGGTTAATGCAATGAGCAAGCTCACAAATTTGGCTTCAGAACAGAAAGTTATATCCTTATAAAAACTACGGCATTGATAAACATTTTCAATATCATTTAATTAACTATAATGAACCAACTGCTTACGCGGCGTTAACACTTCTGCCGCCAGACAATAATGGAGATGATTATGAGCTATACACTGCCATCCCTGCCGTATGCCTACGATGCCCTTGAACCGCATTTCGATAAGCAGACGATGGAGATCCATCACACCAAACATCACCAGACCTATGTCAATAACGCCAACGCCGCGCTGGAAAGCCTGCCTGAACTGGCTAACCTGCCGGTTGAAGAACTGATTACCAAACTGGATCAAGTTCCGGCGGACAAGAAAACCGTACTGCGTAACAACGCGGGCGGTCACGCGAACCACAGCCTGTTCTGGAAAGGTCTGAAAAAAGACACGACCCTGCAGGGCGATCTGAAAGCCGCCATTGAGCGTGATTTTGGTTCGGTAGAAAAATTCAAAGAAGAATTTGAGAAAGCGGCGGCGACGCGCTTTGGTTCCGGCTGGGCATGGCTGGTACTGAAAGACGACAAACTGGCCGTGGTTTCTACTGCCAACCAGGATTCCCCGCTGATGGGTGAAGCGGTTGCCGGCGTTTCTGGCTTCCCGATCATTGGTCTGGATGTGTGGGAACACGCTTACTACCTGAAATACCAGAACCGTCGCCCGGACTACACCAAAGCATTCTGGGACGTAGTGAACTGGGACGAAGCTGCGGCGCGTTTCGCGGCTAAAAAATAAGTTTTAAAGATGATTACCCTGCACGCTTGTGCAGGGTAGAAGCCTCCGCTGGTAATGCCGCGGAGGCTTTTTTTTGCGCTGCGTTTCAGGGTGCTATGGTGATCTGCATCAAATAAAAAACAATGATCCATTAAAATAGAAACTGCGTTTCAATTTGTGTGGCTACGATCACTTTTATAGTTTCGCTGAATGATTATCTTGCGTTCATCGACGCGGAGGCATCTTCAATACGGGATGCATCCACCCATAAAAATTGCCCTATTTTTATGCTTACAGGTGAAGAAGATGCAGATTAAACGCAAGATAGAAAAAATTCCGGGCGGCATGATGCTCGTCCCGCTGTTCCTCGGCGCGCTGTGCCATACCTTTGCGCCGGGTGCAGGAAAATATTTTGGATCGTTCACTAACGGTATGATCACCGGTACGGTGCCGATTCTGGCAGTCTGGTTTTTCTGTATGGGTGCCTCGATTAAACTGAGTGCAACGGGCACGGTCCTGCGTAAATCCGGTACGCTGGTCGTCACTAAAATTGCTGTCGCCTGGCTGGTCGCGGCAATCGCATCACGCATCATCCCCGAGCACGGCGTGGAAGTAGGGTTCTTCGCCGGACTCTCGACTCTGGCGCTGGTCGCCGCGATGGATATGACCAACGGCGGTCTGTATGCCTCCATCATGCAGCAGTACGGAACAAAAGAAGAAGCTGGTGCTTTTGTGCTGATGTCGCTGGAATCTGGCCCGCTGATGACGATGGTCATTCTGGGTACGGCGGGTATCGCCTCATTTGAACCGCATGTCTTCGTCGGTGCTGTATTACCCTTCCTGATTGGTTTTGCGCTGGGCAACCTCGATCCGGAATTACGTGAATTCTTCAGCAAAGCCGTACAAACGTTGATCCCATTCTTCGCCTTTGCGCTGGGTAACACGATTGATTTAACCGTTATTGCACAAACCGGTCTTCTGGGTATTCTGCTGGGCCTGTCAGTAATTGTTGTGACCGGTATTCCATTGATTATTGCCGACAGACTGATTGGCGGCGGCGATGGTACTGCCGGGGTTGCCGCATCCAGTTCAGCGGGTGCCGCAGTCGCAACACCGGTACTGATTGCAGAGATGATCCCGGAATTCAGACCTATGGCACCTGCAGCAACGGCGCTGGTCGCAACATCGGTCATCGTCACCTCTATCCTGGTACCGATTCTGACCTCAATCTGGTCACGGAAGGTGAAAGCCAGAGCAGCCCGGATCGAAGCAGCCAAAGCCGATGTGCTCGGCACCGTAAAATAGTACAACGTATTTCACTGAAGAAGCCCGGCCAGCGTCAGCGCGGCCGGGCTTTTTTGCTTATGACTTCGCGCCAAAAACATCATCGATGATGCGGCATTGACCTTCATCTAAGGCCCCGCCCGCATTACGCGATACGCCAGTACAATAGCCGAATTTACGCGATACTACGGTTTTGATCGTCGAAACAAAATCCTCACCAATGGCATATATGGACATATAGGTGCCGATATCCTGCTGTAACGTGCACAGCGTCTGTAGATCGCCCCGATCGAATGCTTCCCGGGCGCTGACAAACAGTTCCGGCATAACGTTGTTTAAACCGGAAATCACGCCTGCGCCACCGGCCAGCAGATTGGGAATATAATATTCGTCATAGCCAGAGAGAACCGCGAAATCGTCCCGTACCGCCCGCGTGGTGTCGATCATACTGCGCGTGTGCGACTGACAATCGACGGTATCTTTAATCCCGGCAAAATTCGGAAATTCGGCGGCCAGCGTTGCGATCAGATCCGGCGTTAAATCACAGCCGGTACGTGCCGGAAAGTTGTAGGCGAACCACTGGCCGCTAAGTGAATTCCCCAGCTGGCGAAAATAGCTCAGCAGCTGCCTGGGCGACTGCCCGTAATAGTAGGGTGGCAGCACCATCACTGCATCATAGCCGACGCGATACGCTTCTTGCGCCATGACCTGGATGTCTTTCACACAGGTGGATGAGACGTTGGCTACCATCCGGCTGCTACTCATTGCCCTGGCTTCGCGGATCAGCATCAGCCTCTCCTCCAGGGTCAATGAGGCAAACTCTCCGATACTGCCCATCAGCAGGATCACATCAATTTTTGCTTCGGTCAGGCGCTTCAGATGCTGCTTCAGGCCGTTAAGATCGATATCTCCATTGTCATGCATTGGCGTAATGGAAGGGCACCAGACGCCGGCAAACTGCGATTGTCTCGTCACGTTGTCAACTCCTCAATTTGAAATGGCGTTTCAATAGATAACATGTCTGATTGATCATCGTATGAACGCGGCTCGCATTTTCGGCAGTCCGGATAAAATTTATGCTTTAATAAGGCAAGTTTATCGAAAAGGGAGAAGCAGATGCGATATCCAGTTGATGTCTTCACTGGCAAGATCAGGGAATATGAAGGAAGCCGACCCAGCGCCATTGCTAAGGTTCAGGTATCCGGCGAGCTCACGTTAACGGAGCAGGGGTTACTGGGGGACGAGCAGGCGGAAACCAAAATACACGGCGGCCCGGATCGCGCGTTGTGCCACTATCCACGCGAGCACTATCGATACTGGGCGCGTGAGTTTTCTGAGCAGGCCGATTTGTTCGTCGCCCCGGCATTTGGTGAAAATCTGTCAACCGAAGGGCTTACCGAAGAGAACGTGTTTATCGGCGATATCTTCCGCTGGGGTGAAACATTTATTCAGGTCACCCAGCCTCGCTCTCCGTGCTTTAAACTTAATTTCCACTTCGATATTAGCGAGATGGCGTCAATTATGCAGGCAAGTGGTAAAACTGGCTGGCTTTACAGGGTGATCGCAGGTGGCAATGTGTCTGCGGCCACGCCGCTTGTGCTTGCATCACGTTTAAGCGATGTTTCAGTACATGAGGCGGGGGTTATTGCATGGTCAATGCCATTTGATGATGAGCAATATCATCGTTTGCTGTCGGCTGCCGGGCTTTCATTAAGCTGGACGCGGACCATGCAAAAGCGCCGCGCCAGCGGCAAAATTGAAGATTCTTCGCGTCGGTTGTGGGGGCGGTAGAGATTTCCCTCATCCCCAACCTTCTCCCTGAGGGAGAGGGTTGGAAAGAGGGTGGCTTCGTTACTTATGCCCGCTTATACAGCGGAAGCCAGATCACCAGGCGTAAACCGCCCAGCGGGCTGTCCTCTGCTTTTACCCAGCCACGGTGCTGCTGAATGGCCGTTTCGACAATCGCCAGACCCAGACCCGTTCCGCCTGACTCCCGATCGCGCGCCTCATCGGTACGATAGAACGGGCGGAATATCTGCTCTCTGTCTTCCTGACTGACGCCCGGACCATCATCATCAACGCTAATGGTAATACCCTCTTTATCCACGGCGAAGGCCACGGAAATTGTGGTATGCGAGTAGCGCAGCGCATTACGGACAATATTCTCCAGCGCGCTTTCCAGCGCACTCGGGTTACCGTACAGCGGCCACGGCCCCGGCGGGTACTCAATAGTAAACGATTTCCCCATCTGCTCGGCTTCAAATGCGGCGTTATCCAGCACTTCACTCCAGAGCTGATTAGCTTTCATTGTCTGGCTGACCAGCGCATTTTTCTGCTGATTACGCGACATAACCAGCAAATCGTTGATCATGCTATCCAGCCGGTGCGCCTCCATTTCGATGCGCTCCAGCTCTTTGCTCTCTCCGCTACGACGGCGCAGTAAAGCGGTGGCAAGCTGAAGACGCGTAAGCGGTGTGCGCAGTTCGTGGGAGATGTCCGAAAGCAAACGTTGCTGGGTGGTCATCATTCGCTCAAGCGCGGTCACCATCTGGTTAAAACTGGCACCTGCCGCCTGAAACTCCTGCGGTCCGGCCTCCAGTTCAGGATGCTGACGTAAATTCCCCTGGGCGACTTCATCTGCTGCATTCTTAAGCTTACGTGCCGGTCGGGCAAGGCTCCATGCCAGCCACAATAGTAGCGGTGCACTGACCAGCATTGTGACAATCAATAGCAGAAGCGGACGGTCAAACAGTAGGTTAATAAAGTCGGATTGCGAACTGCTGGCAGGACGGATGAGATAAAGTTGGTAGTTATCTTCGCCATCATGTATCGAAAATGGGCCAACCAGCTCTACCCGACCATACTTTTTCTTTTGCGGCTGATCGGCGTCATCCGACTGACCAATAAAGTTACGAATGATCTGCATTTCATTGCTTTCAGCACCAATAACGCGACCTTCGCTGGTCACGAGGACCAGACGTTGGCCCGGCGGTGCCCACTTATCGATAGCGCGAAACAGCCGACGCCACCACATCAAATCATTGGGTGGATCGTTGGCCAGTTCGGCTTCGACATGCTGCTCAATCATGACACCCTGACGTTGCTCACTTTCCAGAAGTTCCGTCATCTGGCGGGAGTCCAGCTTGGGTAGCATCAGTACCAGCATCAATACCAGCGCCAGCGTGAGCCAGAAAATAGCAAAGATACGGGCGGTCAGGCTTCCAATCATGAAGCGGAGACCATCAGATATCCACGGCCGCGCAGCGTTTTAAACCACGGATGACCATCTTTACGCTCTGGCAGCTTACGCCGCAGGTTAGAAATGTGCATATCAATGGCGCGGTCGAATGGCGTCAAACGTTTCCCCAGAACTTCCTGACTCAGGTGTTCACGAGACACCACCTGTCCCAGATGCTGCGCCAGCAAATACAATAACGTGAACTCGGTACCGGTCAGTTCCAGCGTTACGCCATCGAAACTGGCTTCCTGACGGCCAGGGTTGAGGCTAAGACCATCCACGTCGACCGTTGGCGAACCGTTATCACTATTTTGCTGCTGCTCGCTCCAGTGCGATCGGCGCAAAATAGCGCGAATACGCGCGACCAGTTCGCGATCGTTAAACGGTTTCGGCAGATAATCATCCGCACCCAGTTCAAGCCCAAGTACGCGATCCAGCTCGCTGCCGCGGGCGGTCAACATAATTACCGGCGTCTGGTGGGTCTGCCGTAGCTCTTTAAGCGTGTCGATACCGTTTTTCTTCGGCATCATCACATCAAGTAAAAGCAGATCTATGCTGTCATCAATTAATGTCAGCGCCTGTTCCCCATCATGCGCCACTAAAACGTTAAAGCCTTCCATGTCGAGCAGCTCTTTAAGTAACGACGTGAGCTCCCGATCATCATCAACTAACAGGATTTTATTCATTTTTTAAATACCTCCGAGGCAGAAATTACGTCATCGAAGCGCGCTAATCCATGACTTTACGTTGTTTTACACCGCCTGACGCTAGTTTGCAGCCTGAATCGTAGACTGTCTTTCGTGGAATCGCGAAACAACAAAGTTTGTGGGAGCAAGTGATGCGCAAAGTTACCGCTGCCGTCATGGTCTCTACGCTGGCATTCAGTGCGTTTAGCCAGGCAGGTGACGCCATCGCAGGCGATAACTGGCACCCGACCGAAGGACTTACGCAGCGTAATAATCAGCAGAGTCACATGTTTGACGGCATAAGTCTAACGGAGCATCAGCGCCAACAAATGCGAGACCTGATGCAACAGGCCAGGCACGAGCAGCCACCTGTTAATGTTAGCGAAATTGAGGCAATGCACCGCCTGATTACCGCTGAAAATTTTGACGAAAACGCTGTGCGCGCTCAGGCAGAAAAAATGGCGCAGGAACAGGTAGCGCGACAGGTCGAAATGGCCCGCGTGCGTAACCAAATGTTCCGCCTGTTAACGCCGGAGCAGCAAGCGGTTTTAAATGAGAAGCATCAAAAACGGATGGCGCAGATGCGGGATATCACGCAGTTGCAATTGACCTCTCCGTTTAAGCAGTTTAGTAGCAGTAAGTAGTATCCCAGCGACACACCCTGTTTTTCCTTGCCATAGACACCATCCCTGTCTTCCCCCACATGATGTGGGGGTTTTTTTTTATGCGTAGACGATCCGTTTCAGACACTGTCTGAAGACAATCATTGGCTAACTGTTTTGACTGGCATGAAGTTGCAGGCATCTGCTGAATCATCGCAATCATAAAAACGCTCGGTTTTTGCAGCAGATTCTGGATACCAGCTGGTATTCCCGGCAATTGAAACGATCAGGTTGCTGAGAGTATCTTCTTCCCCCTGGCGGCTGTAGGCTAAATCGATATCTTTGCCGTTTGCCAGCTCATAGGTACAATTAACCAGCGCACCTTCATTAACGCCACTCTTCGCAAAATACAGCGCAGTCACAAAACGTTTTACGCTTTGTTTTACATGCCGCTGTGAATTCCAGCTTCCTTCCCAGCCGGGTTGGGTGACTTGCGCCGTGTAAATATTATTCTGGTAGGTAATGCTTTCCGGAACCGGGCAGCTCATCTGCGTCTGCGCTGCGGCCGGGCCTGCGATAAGTGCAAGAAAAAGCGCCATGCCTGACAATGTTTTCATTATTTAGTCCTTTATATTGGAAGTGGTTATTCTTTTCACAATGCGTATTCCAACGACTGCCGGTAAAGTGCCATAATTATTAAAACTCGTACAATATGTTAGTTATCAAAAAATATAAAATTATTTAGTGATGTCAGGTGTGATAATAATGATGTTGCTTCTGGGTTTTTATTTCAGGTATGGCGGAATTTGCAGCATTTATTATATTAATATTTATGCTAATGATGAGTTTGCCCGCCAGTATTCTTAATCAAGCGTAAACGAGATGATTTTCTGGTCCAGACCGCCTTTTCGTCCTGCTCCCGACGTGCGTTATACTACCCGAGGATAAAGCAGGAGAATCTATGAATCATTCTTATGGCCAACTGGTCAGCCGCGCAGCGATTGCCGCTACGATAATGGCGTCCTGTTTGTTAATCATTAAAATAGTGGCATGGTGGTACACCGGTTCAGTCAGCATCCTGGCCGCGCTGGTCGATTCACTGGTCGATATTGCCGCTTCCCTCACCAACCTTCTGGTGGTGCGCTACTCGCTGCAACCCGCTGATGATGAGCATACCTTTGGCCATGGCAAGGCGGAATCTCTGGCCGCGCTGGCACAGAGTATGTTTATCTCCGGCTCAGCCCTGTTTCTCTTTCTTACCGGCGTTCAGCATCTGGCTAATCCGGTAGAGATGAAAGCACCCGGTATCGGTGTAGTGGTCACCCTTATTGCGCTTATCAGCACAGTAATTTTAGTCACTTTTCAGCGCTGGGTTGTCCGCAAGACCCACAGCCAGGCTGTGCGCGCAGATATGCTTCATTATCAGTCTGATGTTATGATGAACGGAACCATTCTTATTGCGCTTGGTCTGTCATGGTATGGCTGGCACCGGGCAGACGCGTTGTTTGCACTCGGGATTGGTGTCTATATCCTGTATAGCGCGTTACGAATGGGGTATGAAGCCGTGCAGTCTCTGCTGGATCGTGCACTTCCTGATGCAGAGCGGCAGGAAATTATTAACACCGTCATCGCCTGGCCAGGCGTGCGTGGTGCGCATGACTTACGAACGCGGCAGTCAGGGCCGACCCGCTTTATTCAAATTCATTTAGAAATGGATGACAATTTGCCACTGGTCGAAGCACATCTTGTGGCCGATCAGATTGAGCAGGCTCTTTTACTTCGTTTTCCGGGATCGGACATCATCATTCACCAGGACCCCTGCTCGGTAGTACCGCTGGAGGAACAACGGCTTTGAGCTTTTGTGTTTCTTGTAAAAGTGCGGGTTGGATCGGCATTTTTTGTATAAATTAGCGCCGTTTGGTCTGACCTGAATCAATTCAGCAACAGAGGATTGATATACTATCGGCAGTATTCGTTACGTACTTTGGATAAGCCTAAGTTCGTTTCCGGCATCAGATTTCATTTTGCATTCTAAGTTCAGAGGTAGTCATGATTAAGAAAATCGGTGTGTTGACAAGTGGCGGCGATGCGCCGGGCATGAACGCTGCGATTCGTGGCGTTGTCCGTGCAGCATTAACGGAAGGTCTGGAAGTGATGGGCGTGTATGACGGTTATCTGGGATTGTACGAAGACCGTATGATCCAGCTCGACCGCTACAGCGTTTCCGACATGATCAACCGTGGCGGCACATTCCTCGGCTCCGCACGTTTCCCTGAATTCCGCGAAGAACATATCCGTGCTGTGGCTATCGAGAACATGAAAAAGCGCGGTATAGATGCTCTGGTAGTTATCGGCGGTGACGGTTCCTACATGGGGGCAAAACGCCTGACTGAAATGGGTTTCCCGTGCATCGGTCTGCCGGGTACGATTGATAACGATATCAAAGGTACCGACTACACCATCGGCTATTTCACCGCGCTGGGTACCGTCGTCGAGGCGATTGACCGCCTGCGCGACACGTCCTCTTCTCACCAGCGTATCTCTATTGTTGAAGTCATGGGCCGCTACTGCGGCGATCTGACCCTGGCGGCAGCTATCGCGGGCGGCTGTGAGTTTGTTATGGTGCCGGAAGTCGAATTTAGCCGTGACGATCTGGTGGCCGAAATCAAAGCGGGCATCGCCAAAGGTAAAAAACACGCGATCGTTGCGATCACTGAACATATGTGTGATATCCACGAGCTGGCGGATTACATCGAGAAAGAAACCCATCGTGAAACGCGTGCCACCGTGTTAGGTCACATTCAGCGTGGCGGCTCTCCGGTGCCTTACGACCGTATTCTGGCATCCCGTATGGGCGCGTATGCTATCGATCTGCTGCTTGCTGGTCACGGTGGTCGTTGCGTGGGTATCCAGAACGAAAAACTGGTTCACCATGACATCATTGATGCGATTGAAAATATGAAGCGTCCGTTCAAAGGTGACTGGCTGGAAACGGCTAAGAAGTTGTACTAAGCGGGTTAAATGCGGGCTGGCGGCTACACCTGGCCTGCCACGCCTGCTATATCAGCAGGTTATGTATTGCGCGGGCCTGTGCAAGCAAAGCGCCGCCAGGCAAATGTTCCACCGCGCTACACAGAGAGAAGTCAGAAGGGAAGGGAAACCTTCCCTTTTCTTTGGCAGGAGAACTATTCGATATCCAGCGCGTCTTCCGACAGGATAATACCGGTATTATCAGCGTAAAGATGGTCGCCGGAGAAGAACGTTACGCCGCCAAAATTGACGCGTACGTCACTTTCACCGATGCCTTCACCCGCCGCGCCGGCTGGAATGGCGGCAATCGCCTGAATGCCAATATCAAGTTCTTCAAGGTCGTCGACCTGGCGTACTGAACCGTACACCACAATTCCTTCCCATTCATTTTGCGCCGCGGTGCGGGCGAGATCCGCATCAATCAGCGCGCGACGAACGGAGCCGCCGCCGTCAACTAACAGGATGCGGCCACGACCATTTTGTTCGAGCAGATCGTACAGCAACCCGTTGTCCTCGAAACATTTCACCGTGGTAATTTGGCCGCCAAACGACGACCGACCACCAAAGTTGGTGAACAGCGGTTCCACGACGTTGACATCTTCCTGGTAGATGTCGCAAAGTTCGGAAGTATCGTATTTCATAGGCTTAACGTTCCGTTGCTGCGAGAACCTTCAGTATATCGCGCCAGGCGTACTGTTGGCAAAATCAACAATTGTTAATTGATATTTGTCAGTTAATTCAGCGTCTGACTGAGGATAATCCCAACCACAAACAGCAGGTTAGTCAGCAATGCGCCTTTTACGGTGCGTTCCAGCATCGGACGCATTGCAAGCGGATCGCGTTCACGCATCACATAGCGCGCCTGGCGGAACAGGAGCGGCGCGGCCAGAATAAACAGCCAGCCCCACGGGCTTTGCAGTGAAATCAGGTTAAAAAGCGCAAGGCATAGCAACGCGCCAGCCAGCAAAACGCTGTGGTAACGTCGGGCATTCAGCGGCCCGAGGCGTACCACCAGGGTGTTCTTACCATTTTGCCGGTCGCTATCGATGTCGCGCAGATTATTGATATTCAACACCGCGGTCGCCAGCAGACCGCAGGCGGTGGCAGGTAAAATAATTGCCGGGATCACGCTATGTGCCTGAAGATACCAGCTGCCCATGACGCTTAGCCAGCCGAAAAAAACCAGTACCGAAATATCCCCCAGGCCAATATAGCCGTAAGGACGATTACCCATGGTATAGGTGATAGCGGCGACAATAGAAAGACAGCCAAGTACCAGAAAGCCGATAAAGTCGGTCATGGTCTCACAGGCCACCGCGACCAGCGCCAGTCCGGATACGCAGGTAAGAACAATGGTAACGATCAGCGCGCGTTTCATTTGCTGCTGAGTAATCGCACCTTTTTGCATTCCGCGTAGCGGGCCAATACGGTCAGGCTTGTCGCTTCCTTTGACCGCATCACCATAGTCATTCGCCAGGTTGGAGAGAATTTGCAGCAATCCGGCGGTGACCAGCGCCAGGATGGCGACCAGCGGATTAAAGTGTCCCTGCCACCATGCCAGCGCAGTACCGACCACAATGGCGCTAAAGGCCAGCGGGAGCGTCTTAGGTCGCAGGCTTTCGAGCCATGCCTGAGTCGGGCTTAAAGGTTGTTCAGTCATAATTCCGGCCAATAAAAAATGGGGCTTATTAGCCCCATCTGAAGTGATGAAAACGTATTGAGCACGATTATAAGATAAAACGGCTCAAATCTTCATCTGCTACTAAAGCATCAAGGTGCTTACTCACATAGTCTGCATCAATGATGATGGTTTCACCGTTGAGATCGCTGGCATCGTAGGAAATATCTTCCATAAGACGCTCAAGCACGGTATGCAGACGGCGTGCGCCGATGTTTTCTGTGGTTTCGTTGACCTGCCAGGCGGCCTGTGCGATGCGCTTAATACCGTCTTCGGTAAACTCAATATTAACGCCTTCAGTGGCCATCAGCGCTTTGTACTGTACGGTTACAGATGCGTTAGGCTCAGTCAAAATGCGTTCAAAATCACCGGTTGTGAGCGCCTGAAGCTCAACGCGGATAGGCAGACGACCCTGCAATTCCGGAATAAGATCGGACGGTTTAGCCACCTGGAATGCACCGGAGGCGATAAACAGAATATGATCCGTTTTGACCATGCCGTGTTTAGTGGAAACGGTACAGCCTTCCACCAGCGGCAGCAGGTCGCGCTGAACACCTTCACGGGAAACGTCCGGGCCATTAGATTCGCCGCGCTTACAGATTTTGTCGATTTCGTCGATAAACACGATACCGTGCTGCTCAACCGCATCGACCGCGTCCTGTTTTAACTCTTCCGGGTTAACCAGTTTCGCGGCTTCTTCTTCAATCAGGAGCTTCATCGCTTCCTTGATTTTTAGCTTGCGCGGTTTTTGCTTCTGGCCACCCAGATTCTGGAACATCGACTGAAGCTGGCTGGTCATCTCTTCCATGCCCGGAGGTGCCATGATTTCAACGCCCATTGGCGCCGCAGCCAGATCAATCTCGATTTCTTTGTCATCGAGCTGGCCTTCACGCAGTTTTTTGCGGAATGCCTGACGCGCTGCGGACGGTTCAGCCTGTTGCTCAGCCTGGCCCCAGTTGTTTTTAGCCGGTGGGATCAGCACATCAAGAATACGCTCTTCCGCCATTTCTTCCGCGCGGTAACGGTATTTCTCAATAGACTGAACGCGAACCATTTTGATCGCAGAGTCGGTCAGATCGCGAATGATAGAATCCACTTCTTTACCGACATAGCCCACCTCGGTGAATTTAGTCGCTTCAACTTTAATGAACGGCGCGTTAGCCAGTTTTGCCAGACGGCGGGCAATTTCAGTTTTACCTACGCCGGTCGGGCCGATCATCAGAATATTTTTTGGCGTAACTTCATGGCGCAGCTCTTCGTCAAGCTGCATACGACGCCAGCGGTTACGTAATGCAATGGCCACAGAACGCTTAGCCGCATCCTGACCGATAATGTGTTTGTTCAGTTCGCTGACAATTTCGCGTGGGGTCATTTCAGACATGGGTGATCCTTACGCCTTAGACGGCAATTCTTCAATAGTGTGGAAGTGGTTGGTATAGATGCAGATATCGCCTGCAATCCCCAACGCTTTCTCCGCAATGTCACGTGCGCCAAGCTCGGTGTTTTCCAGCAGAGCACGGGCAGCAGCCTGCGCGTAAGGCCCACCAGAGCCAATCGCAATCAAATCATTTTCTGGCTGAACAACGTCGCCATTACCGGTAATAATCAATGAGGCATTTTCGTCGGCGACGGCCAGCAGCGCTTCAAGTTTGCGCAGCATACGGTCGGTACGCCAGTCTTTCGCCAGTTCAACGGCGGCTTTAACCAGGTGACCCTGGTGCATTTCCAGCTTGCGTTCAAACAGTTCGAAGAGGGTGAAAGCATCGGCGGTGCCGCCGGCAAAGCCTGCGATGACTTTATCGTTGTAAAGACGACGTACTTTTTTTACGTTGCCTTTCATTACGGTGTTGCCGAGCGTGGCCTGACCATCACCTGCGATGACCACATGGCCGTTACGGCGTACGCTTACTATTGTTGTCACGAGATGCCCCCCTGGGTGCAAAAGCGGAATAGGCGCCCCGCAGTATTTGCGGGGCTGAATGGAATTATAGATGGGGGAGATTTTGGGGGTTTCAACCCCTGACGGCAACGCGAATGCAGTTTGCGTGACCGGCCATCTTCAAACGATTAAGCATACCGTCCGCGTTGTCTTTACCTTTAATTGGCCCAATTACGACCCGATTAATACCGTTGCTGTTGGTAATATGGGAGTCAAAACCTTCAAACGCCAGCTGTGCACGAATGGTTTCCGCCTGCTCTGCGCCTTTAAATGCACCACACTGCATTAACCAGCGGCGATCGTCTGTTTTCTCCGCGGTTTGCTTTGGCGCTTCCGCTTCGCGCGCGGCAGGTGCCGCTGCCTGTGTTTTAGGCTGCGTCGACGTAGTATGCGCTGGCGTCTGGATTAAATCCTGATACGGCTGCTGCGACGGCTGACTTTGGCGTGGCTGCTGAACCGGCTGTTCAACGGTTCGCGGTTGCGTGCGCGGTTGCTGAACGGGCTGCGTATTCGACTGCTGTTGCTGCTGTTGCTGCTGTTTTTGCTGTTGAGCCTGAGCCTGCTGCTGGCGCTGGAGCGTTTGTTGACGTTGCGCCGGGGTTTGTTCATTCCACGGTACTTCATTAAGCTGCGTCGGCTGCTGGCGCATGTCGGCCTGCATTTGCTCCAGCAGCTGACGCTGTTCATTCGTCAGCTGATTCGCATTTTTCACTTCTCCGCCCGCTGACGGTTCAGTCGGCGTGCGGATGCCGGGCTGACGGCTCTCCAGCTCTTTAATATATTTCCAGCGTTCCTCTGGTTTCGGTGGCAGGCCGTTACCGGTTACCTGACGCCCCTGAAGTGCTTCAGATTCTTCTTTTTTATGGTGGGTAATAAAGTACAGTCCACCAATAAAGGCCACCAGTATGGCGGCAGCAATAGCAACCATGGCTGGCGAAACAGCAGGCAGAGTCCGTTGTTTTTGACGTGAGGTGCTCTTTTTGCGCCGCGAAGAAGCCGGTTGGCTGCGGCGTACATAATCTCGTTGTGCCACTATCGTTTCGCTGTATTTATTTGTTATTAGTCCGTCATGTTACTTAAGCGACGGGCCTTTGACCAGACGGGGGAGTCTTAAAGCCGGTATACTTTAAGACAATATATTTCCCGTGCTGCCACGTATAATAAGTTCACAATCCAGTAAGCGCGAACCGCTACTGACATTTTGTCCGTGCAATTGATCGAGCAATAACAGCATTGCTTCCCGTCCAATCTCAAAGCGCGGTTGTGAAACGGTGGTCAGCGGAGGATCGCAGAACTCAGATAGCGAAATGTTATCGAAGCCGATGATCGACAAATCCTGCGGAATACGTAACCCCTGACGCTTTGCCCAGGACAGGGCACCCAGAGCCATTATATCACTATGGCAGAAAACAGCCGTCGGTGGCTTCGGTAGCGCCAAAAGTTGCTCCAGCGCCTGAGCACCCGCTTCATAGGTGAAATTACCTCGCGCAATATAATGCGGATCGACGGTAATGCCGCTACGGCGCAGGGCCTGAACGTAGCCCTGTAACCGATAATGACACAGCGGCATTTCTTCCGGCCCGGCAATACACCCGATACGCTGATGCCCCAGGTTATGCAGATAGTTTACGGCGTCAAAGGCGGCGGTCAGGTTGTCGATATGCACCGTGGGCAGTTCCAGCTCCGGCGCGAATTCGTTAGCCATGACCATTGGCGGCAGATTTCGTTGCTCTTCGATACTGGCATCAAACGGTAGCTTTGAACCGAGCAGTAACATACCGTCAATCTGCTTGGTAATAATTAAATCGATAAAGGTTTTTTCCTGCT
Source organism: Klebsiella sp. RIT-PI-d (assembly GCF_001187865.1). Taxonomy (NCBI): domain Bacteria; kingdom Pseudomonadati; phylum Pseudomonadota; class Gammaproteobacteria; order Enterobacterales; family Enterobacteriaceae; genus Klebsiella; species Klebsiella sp. RIT-PI-d. The sequence goes on along the minus strand of NZ_LGIT01000007.1, from coordinate 31,927 downwards.
GATTCTGATGCGCGCAGTCGCCAATCAGTACCAGATAACCCTCTCCGGCAGCCGTCACTTCAATACCGCGAATAATCTCGCTGAAAAAGGGATCGCAAATATCCGGCACAATCACCAAAAGAGTACGTGATTCATTACGGCGGGTGTTTCGCCCGAGCGCCTGAGGATAATAGCCCACATCAATCGCGGCTTGCTCAACCCGATTGCGGGTAGACTGAGATACTTTCTCCGGGTTCATCAACGCCCGCGACACGGTTGCCGTTGAGACGTTTGCTTTCAGCGCTACATCCTTCATCGTTGCCGAAGCAACTGTTTTACTGGTCTTCACCTCTTTTCTCCTCGCATACGCCGCGCAGGCACAGAGACATCCTCTTTCTCTGACATCATCCACACTTTTAACAGATAGTTATCTGAAGAGTTACAGAAATTTCATAGAAAGTGTGACGAACATTAAATTTCTCGATCCTCCTCGCATCGTTTGGCTTAGCCCTCAATGGGATCAACATCAAGAACCCATTTTACCCGGCGAGATTCGGGCAGCGTATTGATTAACGCCAGCGTCCCGCTTACCACATGTTGCAGGCGAACGCGTGAAGGATGCTGGAGCAAAATTTGCCAGCGATAACGCCCGCCGCGTTTGGGCGCAAGTGCCGGTACCGGGCCGAGGATCCACAGCTTATCGTCGGCCAGAGGGCTGGCCTGCAATAAATTACGTAGCTGCTGCAGGAAAACAGGAGCCTGCTGATTATTGTGGTCCTCCGCACGGATCAGCACGTGGCTGGTCCACGGCGGAAGCTGCATCGCCTGACGCTCCGCCAGCGCCTGCTGCGCAAATGCGTCATAGCCCTGGTGCAGCAACGTTTGTAATAAAGGATGCTCAGGATGATGGGTTTGCAGGATAACTTCTCCCTGTTTGCCCGCGCGACCGGCGCGACCTGATACCTGGGTATAAAGCTGAGCAAAACGTTCTGCAGAACGAAAATCCGCCGAGAAAAGTGCGCCATCCACATCCAACAGCGAAACCAGCGTCACGTCGGGGAAATGGTGCCCTTTTGCCAGCATTTGCGTACCAATCAGTATCCGGGCACCGCCGCGATGAACCTCCGCAAGATAGTGCTCCAGCGCGCCTTTACGGCTGGTGGTATCGCGATCGATGCGTGAGATAGGAACACCCGCGAACAGCGGTGTTAATGCCTGCTCGAGCTGCTCAGTGCCCATTCCGACTGGCACGAGATGTGTGGAGCCGCAGGAAGGGCACTGGCGCGGAATAGGGCGCTGGCTATCGCAGTGGTGGCAGCGCAGATGGTGCTGCGCCTGATGCAGAGTGTAATAGTGATCGCAACGCGGGCACTCGGCAATCCAGCCGCAGTCGTGGCACAGCAATGCGGGCGCAAATCCGCGACGGTTAAGAAACAGGATCACCTGATTATCGGCCTGAAGATGCTGACGCATCCGGGCGATGAGCGCCGGAGAAAGCCCGGCCTGAAGTTGCTGCCCCTTTAAGTCGAGCACATGTTGAGTCGCAGGACGCGCATTACCGGCGCGGCGTGTAAGCTGAAGCTGGCGATATTTTTTTTGCCGCACGTTATGCAGCGTCTCCAGCGCCGGAGTTGCCGAGCCGAGGATTATCGGGATTTGCTCGCTGTGCGCCCGATAAACCGCCAGATCGCGGGCATGATAGCGCCAGCCTTCCTGCTGTTTATAGGAACTGTCGTGCTCTTCATCAATCACAATAACGCCGAGATTTTTAAACGGCGTAAATAATGACGAGCGGGTGCCAATAACAATAGCGGCCTCGCCGTTTTTCGCTTTCAGCCAGACGGAAAGGCGTTCGCTGTCATTGAGGGCGGAGTGCAGTACCTCAACCGGGGCAGTAAAACGCTCGCGAAAGCGCGCGATGGTCTGCGGCGTCAGGCCGATCTCTGGCACCATAACCAGCGCCTGCTTCCCCTGGGCCAGCACATTTTCCAGTACGCTCAGATAGACTTCGGTTTTACCTGAACCGGTAACACCTGCCAACAGCCACGCGGAAAAACTGTCTGAGGCACTATGGATTGCGCCAACGGCGGTGGCCTGTTCGGTATTCAGCCGCAGACGCTCGCCCGTGACCGCGTAGTCGGTACGCCAGTCGCTCAGGGAGGGCGCTTCACTGCCCAGCTCGCTGAGTCCTTTTGCCCGCAGCGCCTGTAGAATGGTGTCGCTAAATTCCAGCTCGCTAACCTGATGCCGCCAGATTTTTCCCTGGCGGAGTGCAGACAGTGCCTGCTGCTGTTTGGGCGAGCGCTTCAGGCTATTAATATCAATAGCTTGACCCTGCTCGGTCGCAAACCAGTACCACAGCGGCGCGGCGCTGGCCGGTTTACCCTGGCGCAGGAGAATGGGCAGCGCGTGAAAAAGCACGTCGCCGACAGGATGATGATAATAATCAACCGCCCACAGCAGTAAGCGCCAGACGGAGGGCGAAAAGACCGGGTCCGTGTCCAGCACCTCGACAACGGCTTTTAATTCGTTAAGCGGCAGTTCGCTGTTGTCGCTGACGGAAACCACAATGCCGATGCGCGCCTGTTGCTTACCAAACGGCACCCGCACGCGACAGCCCGCTTTCACCGACATCGCTGCGGGTAGCAGATAGTCAAAAGTGCGGGGCAACGGAACCGGCAGTGCGACGTGAGCAACGGGCATGAGATCATCCTGACTTGAAAACGGGCGGGATAGTATACACATTGTATAAGACGACGAACGGATCAGTTTGCATCCGCTGGTTAAATTCTGTATGATTCGCCCCCTTTGATGCGCTAATCGCGTGTCAAAAAAATTACCATTAACATCGCGTGGTGTCTGGCGTTAGGGCTGGAAGAGCGACGCGGCCTTAAACTGAGGTTTTCCCGATGAAAAAAGATATTCACCCGAATTACGTAGAAATTACTGCAAACTGCTCTTGCGGTAATGTGATCAAAACCCGCTCTACCGTGGGTCACGACCTGAACCTGGACGTGTGCAGCAAATGCCACCCGTTCTATACTGGCAAGCAGCGTGATGTTGCTACCGGTGGCCGTGTTGACCGCTTTAACAAGCGTTTCAGCCTGCCGACCAGCAAGTAAGTTTTGCTGTCAGGAAAGAGCGCCGCAAGGCGCTTTTTTTGTCTCTAAAATTCCTTCCCGCTAGTCGTTCTCTGTCGATAGTATTGGTCGCAATATAAAACCCCCGAATCTCGAATGAAACGTCGTTCTTCATTTAATGATAAATTGTTTCTATTATTGATCCGAGTCTTCGCGATCTTTATTTTTCTGCCATCAATTTAATTTCCTGGCAAAATCCAAAAGGTTTTCGTTAGTCCTGTGCCCTAGACTTCCTGACGCTACATAAACCAATTATCAGACCTCTATGTTTCACGTTTTTTTATATTGATGAAACGCACAGGTTTACTCTATTGCTGGGATCTCATTTTTGAGAGGGTTTGTCATGAAGTCTACGTATGCCTTATTACTTATTCCTTTATTATCCTGCGCTGCTCATGCTGGTTACGTTGATTATCGTCATGAATATTATGATGACGGACGTAACTACGATCGTGTTTATATGTCTCACCGTTTTTCGACAGGTTTTGGCGTGGCTGTTGAAGCTATTTCACGTTCCGATGATGCACAATCTAATGATGCCTGGAACAATATGGAAAGTAACGGCAATGAGTATACGGCAAGCTATCAGTTTACCTGGCAGGACCTGGTCTGGCAGCCCGGTATTGCTGTTGAAACAGGTGATAACATTGCCATTTATAAGCCGTATATCCGCGTACAGTACAACATTAACGATCGCTGGTGGACAGCATTCCGCTATCGTCAGGAGTACGCCCGAAGAAATACTGAGGGGAAAGATGACCGTATGGTTTATCGGCCGGAAGCGTGGCTCGGCTATAATGTCGCTAACTGGATGTTTGAACTAAACGGCATTTACAAAATTGCCGATAGCGAAGATTTATATAATAACAAAAAAGAAGATTACGAATATAACGTCAGAGTCGCGTATAAATTTGGCTCCTGGGTACCCTTTACTGAAATCGGTAACGTATCTTCAGGCTATAACACCACCACCACAGACGACCGCCAGACCCGTTATCGTGTCGGTATTGGATATAATTTCTGACGGCAATGTAACTCACGATAGATACCATATACGGTAAATTAAAATAACGTTGCCGTGTATATTCCAGTGCTTAACTCTCGGGATAGACAGATGAATAAGCGTAAAGTGGGTATTATAAATTATCTGGCGTACGGCTCAGGCGATTGCCTTGGCGCAGGTACGACGGCATTAACAGCTGCATGGTTACTTTATTTTTATACGACGTTTTGTGGATTAACGCCGATTGAAGCCACATTTATTTTTGCTATGGCGAGGATACTGGATGCGGTGGTGAGTCCGTTAATGGGTTATCTGACGGACAACTTTGGCGGTACGTGGTTGGGCAAGCGCTTCGGTCGTCGTAAATTCTTTATTTTACTGGGAATTCCCTGCGTCTTTTCTTATAGCTTCATGTGGATGGATAACATGAGCTACTGGTATTACCTGGTCACCTATTTGCTGTTTGACGTAGTCTACACCATGATCCTCGTGCCTTATGAAACGCTGGTGCCGGAGATGACCGATGATTTCAGACAAAAAACCAAATTCTCCGGTGCGCGTATTGGCATGGCACAACTGTCCGCGATCCTCGCCGCATTCCTGCCGGGTATCCTGTTGAACCATTTCGGTAAAGACAATGCCGTTTCCTTCTTCTATGCCAGCCTGGTGTTTTCTGTTATGTGTGCCGTGGTGCTAACCCTGGTGTGGTGCTTTACCTGGGAGCGTGAACGGAGTGAGGAAGAGCTGGCGGCACAGGCGCAAAAACTGACGCTTGGTCAAAGCCTGCACCGTCTGATTATTGAGCTGAGTTCTACGTTCCGCATTCGTATTTTCCGCCAGCACCTTGGCATGTACCTTGGCGGATATATCGCCCAGGACGTCTTCAACGCCGTATTTACTTATTACGTGGTGTTTGTGCTGATGCAAAGCCCGACCCTCGCATCCGATCTGATGGGGACAATGGCTATCCTGCAATTTATTGCGGTGATGGCAATGATCCCCCTGTGCATTCGCTTCGGGCAGGCACCGTCATACCGGGTTGTCGTTACGCTCTTCGCATTCAGCTCGTTGTCTTATGCCGGGCTGTATTACAGCGGGATGAGCAATAACTATTCTCTGCTGCTGCTTATTTCTGCCATCGCCGGTCTGGGCCGCGGTGGCATCAACTATATTCCGTGGAATATCTATACCTACATCGCCGATGTGGATGAAGTCATCACCGGTCAGCGCCGCGAAGGGATTTTTGCCGGCATCATGACCCTGACGCGTAAAGCATCGCAGGCAGGCGCAGTGATGCTGGTGGGAATACTCATGCAGCTTTCCGGATTTGTGTCCGGGCAGTCCACGCAGGTGCCTGGCGTAAGCCACACTATTTTGATGATCCTGAGCCTCGGCACCGTAGGCGTATTGCTAATTGGCTTTCTGATTTCTCTTAAATTTCGCCTGAACCTTAAAACGCACAGCGTGCTGCAGGAGGAGACGCTGAAAATGCGCGAGGCGGGTCGCCTGACGCCGGAGGCCATCACGCCAGAAGCGCGTCAGACGGTAGAGATGCTGGCCGGTATGCCTTACGAGAAATTATGGGGTAATAACTCGATCGGCTACCTTAATCAGCGCAAAGCGTTACAACGTCAGAGCATGTCCCCGCTGTAGCACCAGGCAAAAAGCAGAGGTTAACCTCTGCTTTTACGTGTCTCGCGTGAATTTTGGTCGTATGACGTGCGGTGGTGATGAGAACCACCGTTAAAGCATCAGTATTCCCATGTCTCCGGGTCAATGCCCAGTTCGCGCATAATCACTTTCGCATCTTCCGGGATTTCGTCGCTACGCTCTTTACGCAGATCGGCATCATTGGGCAAAGGTTGGCCGGTAAACGCATGCAGAAATGCTTCGCAAAGCAGTTCGCTGTTTGTGGCATGACGCAGGTTGTTCACCTGACGACGCGTGCGTTCATCGGTGAGGATTTTTAACACCTTCAGAGGAATGGAAACCGTGATCTTTTTGACTTGCTCACTCTTCTTACCGTGCTCAGCGTATGGGCTGATATATTCGCCGCTCCATTCAGCCATGAGTTACCTTGATCCTCTCACTATTAATAAAGGGCCGAACCCGCGTTCAGGCCGTAATTGCGCGTAGTTTACCTCAGTGAGAACGTTGTGACACGAGGTAAGCATTCTCAGATGTGCGCTAATGCATATAATTTTAACGGCTATTTGTCATTTGCTCAATCTATACGCAAAGAAGTTTAGATGTCCAGATGTATTGACGTCTATTGTATCTGTGTTTACTCTGGTACCTGACTTTTCATAGATCTTGCCAGGATGATTCACTATGACGCGTAAACAGGCCACCATCGCAGTGCGTAGCGGGTTAAATAATGACGAACAGTACGGCTGCGTTGTTCCCCCGATCCATCTCTCCAGCACCTATAACTTTACCGGTTTTAATGAGCCTCGCGAGCATGACTACTCTCGCCGTGGTAACCCGACGCGTGATGTCGTACAGCGCGCGCTGGCGGAGCTGGAAGGGGGCGCGGGTGCGGTGCTGACCAATACCGGCATGTCAGCGATTCATCTGGTCACGACGGTATTTCTTCGGCCTGGCGATCTACTGATCGCACCGCACGATTGTTATGGCGGCAGCTATCGTCTGTTCGACAGTCTGGCAAAACGAGGGTGCTACCGGGTTCTGTTTGTCGATCAGAACGATGAGGCCGCGTTACAGGCGGCGCTGGCCCAGCAGCCGAAACTGGTATTAATCGAAAGTCCAAGTAATCCATTGTTACGCGTCGTGGATATTGCGAAAATCTGTCAGCTTGCCAACCGGGCGGGCGCATTTACCGTGGTGGATAACACCTTCCTGAGCCCGGCGCTGCAAAATCCGCTGGCGCTGGGGGCCGATATGGTGTTGCATTCATGTACTAAATATCTGAACGGCCATTCGGATGTGGTCGCCGGCGTGGTTATTGCTAAAGCGCCTGAGCTTGTCACCGAACTGGCATGGTGGGCGAATAATATCGGCGTAACCGGAGGCGCATTTGACAGTTATCTGCTGCTGCGCGGCCTGCGTACGCTGTCGCCGCGTATGGAAGTGGCCCAGCGCAATGCGCAGGGCATTGTTGAGTACCTGAAGACACAGCCGCTGGTGAAAAAACTTTATCACCCGTCGCTGCCGGAAAATCAGGGGCATGAGATTGCCGCTCGTCAGCAAAAAGGATTTGGCGCGATGCTGAGTTTTGAACTGGATGGCGATGAGCAAACATTGCGTCGCTTCTTAAGCGGGCTGTCACTGTTTACGCTGGCGGAATCTTTAGGTGGGGTTGAAAGTTTAATTTCCCACGCCGCCACCATGACGCACGCGGGTATGGCACCGGAAGCACGTGCCGCCGCCGGGATCTCCGAGACGCTACTGCGTATCTCAACCGGTATTGAAGATGGTGAAGATTTAATTGCCGATCTGGAAAATGGCTTCCGGATCGCATCGAAGGGGTAAACATGAGTGTGATAGCGCAGGCAGGGACGAACGGTCGTCAGCTGCATAAATTTGGTGGCAGCAGTCTGGCAGATGCGAAATGTTATCTGCGCGTTGCGGGCATTATGGCGGAGTATTCGCAGCCTGGCGATATGATGGTTGTCTCTGCGGCAGGCAGTACCACCAACCAGTTGATTAGCTGGCTGAAGCTCAGCCAAACCGATCGGCTCTCTGCGCATCAGGTTCAACAGACGCTGCGTCGCTACCAAAGCGAATTGATCGCCGGTTTATTGCCTGCTGATATTGCCGATGAATTAATCAGTGCGTTTATCCATGACCTTGAACGTCTGGCAGGATTGCTCGATAGCGGCATTAACGATGCCGTTTATGCAGAAGTCGTCGGCCACGGTGAAATCTGGTCAGCCCGTCTGATGTCGGCGGTCCTTAACCGTCAGGGATTTGAGGCCGCGTGGCTGGACGCACGCGATTTCCTGCGCGCTGAACGTGCGGCACAGCCACAGGTCGACGAAGGTTTATCGTATCCGCTGCTGCAACAGCTGCTGGCGCAGCATCCGAATAAACGTCTGGTGATCACCGGCTTTATCAGCCGTGATAATGCGGGTCAAACCGTGCTGCTGGGACGTAATGGATCCGACTATTCCGCAACCCAAATCGGTGCGCTGGCAGGCGTTTCCCGCGTGACGATCTGGAGCGATGTCGCCGGGGTCTACAGTGCCGATCCGCGTAAAGTGAAAGACGCATGCCTGCTGCCGCTGTTGCGTCTGGATGAAGCCAGCGAGCTGGCACGTCTGGCGGCACCGGTCCTGCACACCCGTACTTTGCAGCCGGTTTCCGGTAGCGACATTGATTTGCAACTGCGCTGTAGCTACACGCCGGATCAAGGTTCAACGCGTATTGAGCGTGTACTGGCATCCGGTACCGGCGCACGTATCGTCACCAGCCATGATGATGTCTGTCTGATTGAGTTTCAGGTGCCTGCCAGTCAGGATTTTAAACTGGCGCACAAAGAGATAGACCAGGTGCTGAAGCGCGCTCAGGTGCGCCCGTTGGCAACCGGCATACATAACGATCGCCATCTTTTGCAGTTTTGCTACACCTCGGAAGTGGCCGACAGCGTACTAAAAATCCTTGACGAAGCGGGTCTGCCGGGCGAGCTGCGTTTGCGGCAGGGACTGGTACTGGTGGCGATGGTCGGCGCAGGCGTCAGCCGTAATCCGCTGCACTGCCACCGCTTCTGGCAGCAGTTGAAAGGCCAACCCGTCGAGTTTACCTGGCAGTCGGAAGAGGGCATTAGTCTGGTGGCCGTTCTGCGTAGCGGCCCGACAGAAAGCCTGATTCAGGGGCTGCATCAGTCTATTTTCCGTGCAGAGAAACGTATTGGCCTGGTTTTGTTTGGTAAAGGCAACATCGGTTCACGTTGGCTGGAACTGTTTTCCCGCGAACAAAGTACCCTTTCAGCGCGTACCGGTTTTGAATTTGTGCTGGCAGGCGTGGTGGACAGCCGCCGGAGTTTGCTGAGCTATGACGGCCTGGATGCCAGCCGTGCGCTGGCGTTTTTCAATGATGAGGCTGTCGAACAGGATGAAGAGTCGTTATTCCTGTGGATGCGTGCTCATCCCTATGATGACCTGATTGTGCTGGATGTTACGGCCAGCGAACAACTGGCCGATCAATATCTGGATTTTGCCAGCCACGGTTTTCATGTCATCAGCGCCAATAAACTGGCAGGGGCCAGCAGCAGCGACAAATATCGCCAAATTCGCGATGCCTTTGAGAAAACCGGACGCCACTGGTTGTATAACGCCACCGTCGGTGCAGGTCTGCCGATCAACTATACCGTACGCGATCTGATCGACAGTGGCGATACTATCTTGTCGATCAGCGGGATCTTTTCCGGCACGCTATCGTGGCTGTTCCTGCAATTCGACGGCACTGTGCCCTTTACCGAACTGGTCGATCAGGCCTGGCAGCAGGGTTTGACCGAGCCGGACCCGCGGGTTGATCTCTCTGGTAAGGATGTTATGCGTAAGCTGGTTATTCTTGCGCGTGAAGCTGGCTACAACATTGAGCCAGGCCAGGTGCGCGTGGAATCGCTGGTGCCATCGCACTGTGAAGACGGTTCAGTCGATCATTTCTTTGAAAATGGCGAAGAGCTAAATGAGCAGATGGTGCAGCGACTGGAAGCCGCTAACGAAATGGGCCTGGTGCTGCGCTACGTGGCGCGGTTCGACGCCAATGGTAAAGCACGCGTTGGGGTTGAAGCGGTGCGGCCTGAGCATCCGCTGGCGGCCCTGCTGCCCTGTGATAATGTTTTCGCCATCGAAAGCCGCTGGTATCGCGATAACCCGCTGGTGATCCGTGGGCCAGGCGCTGGCCGGGATGTCACTGCTGGCGCAATTCAGTCAGATATTAACCGACTGGCGCAACTGCTGTAGGGGAGTTATCAAATCTGCCATTAACGTGCATTCTTCATAACAGGAAGCGTGCACGTCTCTTCGCTTTACACCGTCTTTGCTACCAGGAAAAACACATCAGTAATGCGCATTGCTTCGACAGCATCGTGAATCATTTTCATCTTCCCTGAACATTCCTCACGCATTCCCCCGATCTTTCTATTGACGTCCGACCGCTTTTCCGTCATTTTTACATCTGGACGTCTAAACGGATAGATGTTCATAGCATACATAATAATGACACGCGATTGATGAGGTAAGGTATGAGCTTTTTTCACGCCAACCAGCGGGAAGCCCTGAATCAGAGCCTGGCAGAAGTCCAGGGTCGGATTAACGTTTCGTTTGAATTTTTCCCACCGCGCACCAGTGAAATGGAACAAACACTGTGGGCCTCTATCGATCGTCTGAGCAGCCTGAAACCAAAGTTTGTTTCCGTGACGTATGGAGCAAACTCCGGCGAGCGCGACCGTACGCACAGCATTATTAAAGATATTAAAGAGCGCACCGGACTCGTTGCCGCACCGCATCTGACCTGTATTGATGCGTCGCGTAACGAGCTGCGCGCGATTGCCCAAGACTACTGGAATAACGGCATCAGACAGATTGTGGCACTGCGCGGGGATTTACCCGCCGATGGCGGCAGGCCAGAAATGTACGCCGCTGATTTAGTGGGACTATTAAAAGACGTGGCTGATTTTGATATTTCTGTGGCTGCCTACCCGGAGGTTCATCCGGAAGCGAAAAGCGCCCAGGCCGATTTGCTCAATCTGAAGCGCAAAATTGACGCCGGGGCTAATCGGGCGATTACTCAGTTCTTTTTTGATGTTGAAAGCTATCTGCGTTTTCGCGATCGCTGCGTATCAACCGGTATCGACGTTGAGATTGTGCCGGGCATTCTCCCGGTATCAAACTTTAAGCAGGCGAAAAAATTTGCTGACATGACCAACGTGCGTATTCCTGCATGGATGTCGCAAATGTTTAATGGTCTGGATAACGATGCTGAAACCCGCAAGCTGGTCGGGGCCAATATCGCCATGGACATGGTGAAGATTTTAAGTCGTGAAGGGGTGAAGGATTTCCACTTTTATACCCTGAACCGGGCAGAGATGAGCTATGCCATCTGCCATACGTTGGGTGTGCGTCCGGCAGAATAAAACACCGGGCAGCGTTTCTCCGCCCGGTTACGTCTAATTAGCTTTATTGGCCATAATCTCAATAATCTGCCGATCGGTTTGTTGCATCGACTGGCAGGCGAGCGCGCACAGATTGGCAATAGAGTGCTCAACATCGTGGGCCACAATGCCGTCATTGCCTGAAACGGCTGTGTTATCCAGCGCCATAAGTACCGCTTTCCACGCCGCCGATACGCTGGTCGACACTTTCATCGCGCAGCTATTCGATGCGCCATCGCAAATCATGCCGCTGATATCACCAATCATATTGCCGATGGCGATGGCTATCGTGTCATAACGTCCATCCACCAGCCACGCCATACCTGCCGCCGCACCCATTGATGCGGTTGTGGCCGCACACAGCGCGGATAATTTTGGCAGTTGATAATGAATATAAATAGCGCTCAAATGCGAAAGCATTAGCGCCCGGGCCAGTCTTTCATCGTCAGCATTAAAATACTCAGCGACGACCATTACCGGCACGGTGGCGGCGATCCCCTGGTTACCCGAGCCGGAGTTGCTCATGGCGGGGAGTGTGGCACCGCCCATTCGCGCATCCGAAGCGGCGCTGGTGCGGATCACTATGGCGGTAGAGAGATCGTCCGCCAGCAGGCCGCGCGCGCACTGTTTTTTCAGCGTGGCACCGATGTGCAGTCCCCATTTCCCGGCTAATCCTGCCTCTGACAGTGCGCCGTTCAGCCGTGCCGCCTCCAGAATAAAGCGAATGCGCTCCAGAGGAACGCGACTAATGAACTGGAAAATGTCTGCCAGTGACGCGTCAGCAAGGGCGGACAGCGGTGAATCCGCGACGGTTTGCGGCCTCTCCTCCGACCGCTGGAACAGCACGGCATCCTGATTAGCGATTTCTACAACGCGGGTATGCTCACCGGTAATCGTTGCGCTGGCCCACGCATTGCCGCACCAGACTTTAGCGCGAGCGTAAAGGATATCTTCACAGGGGAACTGGATCATGACGCGTACCTTTCCCGCCGCTAGCATGGCTTTCGCTCCGGCTATGGATCGGGGTGTGGCTGTTTTCAGTACTTCCAGCCCGGCTGCGGCATTACCGCCCAGCGCGCCCAGCGCCGCAGCGACAGGTAAGCCGACCATGCCGGTGCCCGGTACGGTAACGCCCATCCCATTTTTCATCAGATTAGGGGAGACCCAGGCCTCAATGCGTTCAGGTTCACCGTCCAGCTTTGCCGCTGCAACCGCGGCGGCCAGCGCCAGCGAAATCGGCTCAGTGCAACCCAGCGCAGGTTTAACCTCTTCACGCACAGCATCAATAAAGCAGTCCCACAGTGGACTCATTTCAGATTCAGACATGATCATGACCTTTTACATGTATATCAGGAGAAGGCGAGGAACGGAGAGACACACAGCAGAAGGCCAGTAATGATGATTATGACCAGCGACGTGCCTTTATATTTGTGCAGGGTCGGTACCTGATAGACCAGCCATGCCGGAATTAAGCAGCCGACCAGACCGAAAATGGGGCTACAGATAGAGGTAAAACTCAGCACCGGCGCATTAAGTACGATGGCGCTCCACGCCAGCAAAATCGCTAACAGCATAATGCCGCGCTGTACCCATTTTTCCTGAATACGCTCGGCGGGATATTTACGCCGCAGCAAATTCATCACAATGCCCTGCGCCGCTTCGCGAAAGCCCAGATATACGCCAAAGAAAGCGGTCATTACGGCAAAAATATTGAGGACCACGCTGACGATTTTTACCCAGCCAGCGCCCGCACCACTGATAAATTTTGCCGCGATTGCCAGCGCTGAGATATTTTGCTCATAGGCTTTTACCGCTTCTTCATGGCCCATTGCGAGGGTAAAAGACACCGCGTAGAAGAAGACGGTGACGAATAAAATACCAAAGGCGATATTCATTGCTCGCAGGGCTTTATACCGTGCGACTTCAATGGATTTTTCCCGTGAGCGATAGGAGATCACCATAGGGCTTAACGTCTGGATAAATAAAATAGACGTTAAGGTAAATGGCAACGTGATGATGGCGTTTTTGATCAGTAAGCCCAGCGGCGGTAACGAGCCAACATTATATAAATGCCACATGCCAACCATCGCAACACCGAGAGCTGCAACCACCAGTAATTTGGTGAGTACCATGCCGGTTGAAATTTTAAAAAGGAGTTTTTCACCCCGCGAGGAGATCACCACTAAAATACAAATCAGTATCAGTCCATAAAATGGATTGTCGGACAGCAGATCCTCTGTTACGCCGAAAGTTTGTAAATAGGATGCGCTGTCATTAGTGATCGCGGTGGAGTAAACAAACATCCAGATCACCAGCATCACAAAATAGAGTGCGCCTAATAAGATACCCCAGTTCTTGCCAAGATAGCCGCTGATTACGCTGGGGTAATCTTTGCATTCTGGCGACTCTGCCAGCGTATTAATAAACAGGCGCTGGAAAAGATACATCGCCGGGTAACCAATAACTGAAGACAGCAGAAATACCCATAATCCCATCAGGCCGACCTGGACGGGCAAGAAGACAATGCCCGCGCCAATCGCCATGCCAATACTCATGATCACCCAGCCGGTATCCATACTGTCGAATTTGGTCGCTTCACGCCATTCGTCTTTTGTCATCTCCGCCCGACGGCGAGGTATAGATGTATCTATAATAGTGCTGTTCTTATTAAGAGTTTTCATAACATATTCGCTCAAAAATAAAGTAGGGTGTTTATATTTTTCTTGTCGCGAGAATGACCAGCGATGCGCGCAAGCGTATTAGCAGGTGATTTTTAATAATAGGGGGATGATACCTACAGGAGAGGAGAAAAGTTTCGCTATTCGCAGGGGGTAATTACGTTATTTTTAGGAAAAGTCATCTCCCGCTACGCCTTTTTTTACCAAAATATTCTATCGATCGTGTATGCGGATGATAGTTTAAAATATTATTTTACAGGTATTTTTAACGTTATCGTATTAATTGATTCATTAATATTTTAGGCAGGTAAATGTGTCTGGAATATGGCTAAAGAATTTATTTCGCCGGGAAGCATAAAAAGGCCATGCTGTTACAGCATGGCTTGGTAATAACTACTGATTGCCCGTTAGCTCGCCAAAGGGCAGTGAATCATAATTAATCAGCGCTTTTTTCTTATAGGGATTGCCAATCCAGCGCGTGGCTTCAACAAATTGCGGACTGACTATTGAACGCGTCGGATCGTACCCGTTATAGCGCAAGCCGGCCAAATCTGACCAGGTGTGGATCAGCTGAGAACTGCTGTATTTACGGTGGGTGTCGCCAGAAAAATCACGCGGATGCGCCCTCTGCCATTTCTCAGATGTCCACAGCAGGAACGGAATAGTGTACATATGACGCGTCGGACTCTCTTCATTGCGTCCCTGGGTGTGATGCGGCGGCGTGTCGTATACCTCTTCACCATGATCGGAGAAGTAGAGCAGGAAACCGTTAGGATCGGTCGCTTTGTAATCATTAATCAGGCTGGCGACAACGCGATCGTTATAGCGGTTGGCATTGTCATAATCGTTATACGCTTCCCGCTCAACGGCACTAAGACCTGCCGGTATATCATCAGTTTTACCGTCAAAAGTGCCCTCATCCGCCGGATAGCGATATTTGTATTTAATGTGCGTCCCCAGCAAATGAACGATAATAAATTTCTTCGGTGCAGGATCGTTCATCACCGCTTTAAATGGCGCCAGCACATTCGTGTCATACTCACGCGCGCTCTGCATCCGCTCCTGATTCATATAAAACTGCTTATCGGTTTGCCTGGAAAATACCGTCAGCATGGTATTACGTGCAGTCAGCGTTTGCTGATTAGTGATCCAGAATGTCTTGTAGCCGGCCTGTTTCATCATATTCATCAGCGAGGGCCGGGTCAGATACAGATCGGGATGCTGCTCATCTGCAAAGGTGAGCGCCTGTTGCAGGATCTCAATGGTATAAGGGCGCGAAGTCACCACATTATCAAAGACCGTCAGATGATTATCAGTGTTATGCAGCGCATCCAGCTCAGGGGTGGTTTTACGCGGATAACCGTACAGACTCATGCGGCCACGTTGGGTCGATTCGCCAATAACCAGCACCAGCGTGCGCGGGGCATTGCCCGAGGTATCCTGGAAATTATTCAGCGGGGCAAGGGCGCTATTTTTATCCAACAGATTATTCAGACTGTCCAGCTGTTGACGATACTGATAATAGCCCGTAACAAACTGCCAAGGTGCGGCAGGCTCCAGGCGCGTTGACAGCGAACCCACTGCGCGTTCAAACGTTTTATCCCGGGTCAGCATATTACTGGCAACCGGTTGTACGAGCAGCGCGTAGAACAGAGCTAATGACACCACCCAGCGCCAGGGGCGGGGAATAAAGATGGGGCGCAAACGTGACCACAACAGGATCGTGACGGCGGTATAAATGACGGCGATCGCAACCAGCTTCAGGCTAAAATACTGGCTAAAATATTCACTGGCTTCGCTGGCATTGGTTTCAAACATCACAAACAGGACGCTTTGCGAGAATTCCTGACCGTAGATCACATAATAGCTGAGTACCGCCAGCGATGATGCCCATAGCACCACGCCGATCAGCGCGGCAATAAGGCGGGTACGGTGTGGAAACAGAGACACAGGCAGTAGCCAGAGCGTGCTATAGAGCAGCGAATCACGTAAACCGTTGGTGCCGCTAAAACCGCTAAATGTGATGACGGCCTGTAATACGGTAGAGAAAAAGCAAAAGTAGAGTAATGCCCAGCCGAGGGCTTTCCAGCTGAACGATGGTTCAGGTTGGGATGGAGAGGAAGACATACGTTTGGCCTGTAGAAAAATTTACCGGCAAGCGTAATGACCGAACCTTAAGTCAACCTTAATTTTTCCAGGGCGTAATGCTGATTCGGGGAACAGATGAGAAAGACCTCTTACGCCCGGCGGCGTAAGAGGTATGAGGATAATCAACCGGTATTGCGCATACCTGCGGCAACGCCGGCTATTGTGACCATTAGCGCCTGCTCTACGCGTGCGTCCGGCTCGTTACCTTCTTCTTCAGTACAGCGAGAGCGGTGCAATAGCTCGGCCTGAAGGACGTTCAGCGGGTCGGTATACACATTACGCAACTGAATAGACTCGGCGATCCACGGCAGGTCGGCCATCAGGTGTGAGTCGTTAGCGATCGCCAGCACCACCTTAATGTCAGCTTCCAGCAGTTCGCGCAGTTCGGCACCCAGCGGCCAGAGTTCTTTTTTCACCAGCCGCTGATCGTAATATTCCGCCAGCCACAGATCGGCTTTCGAATAAACCATCTCCAGCATGCCCAGGCGCGTAGAGAAAAATGGCCAGTCGCGGCACATGGCTTCCAGTTTGCTCTGTTTACCATCTTCCACCACTTTTTGCAGCGCGGCACCGGCACCTAACCAGGCGGGCAGCATCAGACGGTTCTGGGTCCAGGCGAAGATCCACGGAATAGCACGTAGTGATTCCACGCCGCCGGTAGGGCGACGTTTTGCCGGGCGCGAACCCAGCGGCAGTTTGCCCAGTTCCTGCTCCGGCGTTGCGGAACGGAAGTAAGGCACAAAATCCTCGTTTTCGCGCACAAAGCCGCGATACATATCGCAGGAGATGTCAGACAGCTCGTCCATAATATGACGCCAGGCTTCTTTCGGCTCCGGCGGCGGCAGCAGGTTAGCTTCCAGAATCGCGCCGGTGTAAAGCGACAGGCTGCTAATGGTGATTTCTGGCAGACCGTACTTAAAGCGGATCATCTCACCTTGCTCAGTGACGCGCAGGCCGCCTTTCAGGCTACCCGGCGGCTGTGAAAGCAATGCTGCATGTGCAGGCGCACCGCCGCGACCAATAGAGCCGCCGCGGCCGTGGAACAGGGTCAGTTCGATACCGGCTTTCTCACAGGTCTTAATCAGCGCATCCTGCGCCTGATATTGCGCCCAGGACGCCGCCATTACACCCGCGTCTTTTGCCGAGTCAGAATAGCCAATCATGACCATCTGTTTGCCCTGAATAAAGCCGCGATACCAGTCGATATTAAGCAGCTGGCTCATAACATCGTTAGCGTTGTTGAGGTCGTCCAGGGTTTCAAACAGTGGGGCGACCGGCAGAGCAAAACCTATACCTGCCTCTTTCAGCAGCAGATGAACCGCCAGCACGTCGGACGGCGTTTTGGCCATCGAAATAACGTAGGCAGCCACCGAGCCATACGGCGCTTCGGCGATCACCTTACAGGTGTCGAGCACTTCGCGGGTTTCTTCACTCGGCTCCCACTGACGCGGTAACAGTGGACGTTTTGAGTTCAGTTCGCGGATCAGGAAGGCCTGTTTGTCAGCTTCCGACCAGCTTTCGTAATCGCCAATACCAAGATAGCGGGTCAGTTCGCCCAGCGCTTCGGTATGACGCGTGCTTTCCTGGCGGATATCAATGCGCACCAGCGGAACGCCAAAACATTTTACGCGGCGCAGGGTGTCGAGCAGTTCACCGTTGGCAATAATGCCAAGCCCGCAGGCCTGAAGCGATTGATAGCAGGCGTAAAGCGGTTCCCACAGCTGTTCGTTCTGGGTTAACAGCCCTGCCGGTTTTGGCAGACGCTGGCCTTTAAGACGTGCCTCCAGCCAGCTTTGGGTAGCCATGAGCTGACCGCGCAGGTTTTTCAGCAGATAGCGGTATGGCTCCTGTGCGCCCTCTTCGCCAACCTGCTCGCGCAGTGCATCGCTGCATTCCACCATCGACAGCTCAGAAATCAGTAGCTGAATATCTTTCAGAAACAGGTCAGTGGCTTTCCAGCGGCTTAGCAGTAAGACGTGACGAGAAATATCGGCGGTTACATTCGGATTGCCGTCGCGGTCGCCGCCCATCCATGAGGTGAAGCGTACCGGGACAAAATCGACCGGTAGCCGATAGCCCAGATGCTCTTCCAACTGCTCGTTCAGTTCACGCAGATAGCTCGGCACGCCTTCCCACAGGCTATTTTCAACAACGGCAAAACCCCATTTAGCTTCATCGACCGGCGTCGGACGATATTTACGAATTTCATCGGTATGCCATGACTGGGCGATCAGCTGGCGCAGACGGCGCATAAGCTGGTTACGCTCGTAATCCACCAGATCGTTATTGTCGAGCTGCTTCAGGCAGGCGTTAACCTCGCCCATTTTATGGATCAGCGTGCGGCGAGTAATTTCTGTTGGGTGGGCGGTCAGCACCAGTTCAAGCGACAGCGACTCAACGGCTTTTTTAATCTCAGCCTCATTAAGCTCAGGTTGATTTTTGAGTTTTTTCAGGGTGCGGGCAATAATTTCCGGATTGCTGGCACCTTCACCTTTTGGTGAGATGCTATGGTACTGCTCGGCAGTATTGGCCAGATTCAAAAACTGGCTGAAAGCGCGGGCGACGGGCAGCAGTTCGTCATTCGACAAGTTTTGCAGCGTAGTCAGCAACTCCTGACGATTAGCTTCATTGCCTGCACGGGAAGATTTAGACAGCTTACGGATGGTTTCGACGCGATCGAGAATATTCTCTCCCAACGCATCTTTGATGGTCTCTCCCAGCAGTTTGCCGAGCATACTGACATTACTACGCAACGCGGAATATTGTTCGTTCATGTTACCCAGACACCCCATTCATTTTATTTTGTTATACACGTCATCTTTTCAGGTCGCCCTGGAGCAACGTGAACGACGTTGTCTTTACCCGGGCTTTCAGCTTCAGGCATAGACATCGTCTTTTATAAAGCCACGTAAAATCCCTGACGTCAATTGCTGCGAAATCGCTTCAGCAAACGAAAAAAGCGCCGCGATTTATTCGGGTTAACACAGTGTTAAACAGATAAGTTTTGCTTATATGAGTTACCTGCGCGTTAACCCTTTTTGGCTGAGTTTAGTGCCAGCAAAAGTGGTGTACGACTTGCGTAATCAGCTCCCGTGTCGGCTTGATAAAACGGGTCTCAAGATACTCATCCGGCTGATGCGCCTGATTGATAGAGCCTGGCCCCAGCACCAGCGTCGGGCACAGCGTCTGAATGAACGGCGCTTCGGTGCAATAGTTCACAACCTCAGTTTGCGCGCCGAGCAGCTTCTCAACTACCTGGACTAATTGGTGATCCGGCGGACATTCATAACCGGGGATCGGCGGATGCAGCTCGGCTACATTCAGACGACCCGGCCAGCGCTCGCTTACCGGTGCCAGGGCCTCGTTCAGTAAACCGTTCAAATCGTCAAGCGTCATGCCCGGCAGCGGACGAATATCCAGATGTAACTCGCAGCAGGCGCAAATACGGTTTGCCGCGTCGCCACCGTGGATATGCCCCAGATTCAGCGTTGGATACGGAACGGTAAACGCCTCATAGTGATAGCGCTCTTTTAGTTCATCGCGCAGGTGCAGGATGCGCCCGATAGCATCATGCATTAATTCAATGGCATTAACGCCGCGAGCCGGATCGCTGGAGTGTCCCGATTGCCCGAGCACGCGGATCGCATTAGAAATATGCCCTTTGTGCGCACGCACCGGCTGTAACGACGTCGGTTCACCGATAATTGCGCAGTCCGGGCGCAGGGCGGTGGTTTCTGAAAAGTAACGCGCGCCCGCCATGCTGGTCTCTTCGTCAGCAGTAGCCAGAATATAAAGTGGTTTTTTCAGCTGCGTAACGTCAACGTCGCGCAGGGCATCGAGAATAAAAGCAAAAAAGCCTTTCATATCGGCGGTGCCAAGACCGTACAGCTTGCCCTCATGCTCGGTCAGAGTGAACGGATCGCGCGTCCAGCGGCCGTCATCAAACGGCACGGTATCAGTATGTCCGGCGAGCAATAGCCCCCCCGCACCCTGACCAATACTGGCCAGCATGTTAACTTTATTACGTGTGCCGGGCACCGGCTGCACTTCCACATTGAATCCCAAATCGCCAAACCAGCCTGCCAGCAGATTGATTAAAGACGCATTACTCTGATCCAGCGCTTCTTCCGTCGCGCTGATCGACGGAGTGGCGATCAGGGCGCGGTAAATCTCGATAAATGGGGGTAATTTCTTTTTCATTGTTGACACGCCTCGGGTCATGATAGTATCAATATTCATGCAGTATTTATGAATAAAAATACATTATCGTTGAGCGTAAGAAAACCCACCGGCTGTAAGGTGATGTTAATACGCTTAACAGAGTGAGGGAGATTTCGGTCTTCCCTGGCAAACAGACGCAGAAGGTGAACCGCCCTAATGTTAAATACGCTGATTGTGGGTGCCAGTGGTTATGCTGGCGCAGAGCTCGTGACCTATGTAAATCGCCATCCTGATATGACCATAACCGCTTTGACCGTCTCAGCGCAAAGCAATGATGCAGGAAAATTAATCTCTGATTTACATCCGCAGCTGAAAGGCGTTGTTGATCTGCCTTTACAGCCGATGTCCGACATCAGCGAATTTAGCGCAGGCATCGACGTGGTGTTTCTTGCTACGGCGCATGAGGTCAGCCATGACCTGGCCCCACAATTTCTGGCGGCAGGCTGCGTAGTGTTTGATCTCTCTGGCGCATTCCGGGTTAACGATCTGGCGTTCTATGAGAAATACTATGGCTTCACGCATCAGCATCCTGACCTGCTTGAGCAAGCGGTCTACGGCCTGGCGGAATGGAGTTTGGATCGTCTTAAAGAGGCACAGCTGATTGCCGTGCCGGGATGTTATCCGACGGCGGCGCAGCTCTCACTCAAGCCATTAATCGATAATAACCTGTTGGATCTGAATCAGTGGCCGGTCATTAACGCCACCAGCGGCGTCAGTGGCGCGGGACGTAAAGCGGCCATCGGTAATAGCTTTTGTGAAGTTAGCCTGCAACCCTACGGTATTTTTAATCATCGTCATCATCCGGAAATCAGTACCCATCTCGGTACGGACGTGATTTTTACGCCGCATCTGGGCAGTTTTCCGCGCGGCATTCTGGAAACCATTACCTGCCGCCTGAAACCGGGCGTCACGCAACAGCAGGTGGCCGACGCTTTCCAGCAAGCCTATGCCGATAAACCGCTGGTACGTTTATATGATAAAGGCGTCCCCGCATTGAAAAACGTGGTGGGTTTGCCATTCTGTGATATCGGCTTTGCGGTACAGGGCGAGCATCTGATTGTGGTTGCTACAGAAGACAACCTGCTAAAAGGCGCAGCGGCGCAGGCCATGCAATGTGCCAATATTCGTTTCGGTTTTGCTGAAACTCAGTCTCTTATTTAGGGTGTGATCATGAATCCATTAATTATCAAACTGGGTGGCGTACTGCTTGATAGCGAAGAAGCGCTGGAACGTCTGTTTACCGCGCTGGTTAATTATCGCGAAGTCCATCAGCGTCCACTCATCATCGTTCACGGCGGCGGTTGCGTGGTGGATGAACTGATGAAGCAGCTTAATCTGCCGGTCACCAAGAAAAACGGCTTGCGCGTAACGCCTGCCGATCAAATCGATATTATTACCGGCGCGCTGGCAGGTACGGCAAATAAGACGCTGCTGGCGTGGGCGAAGAAACATCATATTGCCTCTGTCGGTCTGTTTCTTGGCGACGGTGACAGCGTTAAGGTGACACAACTTGATGAAGCGTTAGGGCATGTCGGTCTGGCGCAGCCTGGATCGCCGAAACTCATTAATACCTTACTGGACGGCGGTTTTCTGCCGGTTGTCAGCTCCATCGGCGTGACTGATGAAGGACAGCTGATGAATGTCAACGCTGACCAGGCCGCGACAGCACTGGCCGCCACGCTGGGTGCCGATCTGATCCTGCTCTCTGATGTCAGCGGCATTCTCGACGGCAAGGGGCAACGTATCGCCGAAATGACCGCGGCGAAAGCCGAACAGCTGATTGCGCAGGGTATTATCACCGATGGCATGATTGTGAAAGTGAATGCCGCGCTGGATGCGGCCCGCACGCTGGGTCGTCCGGTTGATATCGCTTCATGGCGGCACGCCGAGCAGCTTCCGGCGCTGTTTAACGGTACGTCGATTGGCACACGTATTACGGCATAAGATTGACGACCCGATAGTCATTTTACGCTATCGGGCAACACTAACGAATAAAGGAAGAATGTTATGGCACTTTGGGGCGGGCGTTTTACTCAGGCAGCAGATCAACGGTTCAAACAGTTCAACGACTCTTTGCGCTTCGACTACCGTCTGGCCGAGCAGGATATCGTTGGCTCAGTCGCCTGGTCAAAAGCGCTGGTAAGCGTCGGGGTGCTGACCGCTGACGAGCAGTTAGCGCTGGAAGAGGCCCTGAATGTACTGCTGGAGGACGTTCGTCTTAATCCGGCGCAGATCCTCGACAGTGATGCCGAAGATATTCATAGCTGGGTCGAAGGCAAGTTGATCGATAAAGTCGGCCAGTTAGGTAAAAAACTCCATACCGGACGCAGTCGTAACGATCAGGTGGCGACCGATCTGAAACTATGGTGCAAGGAAACCGTGGGTGAACTGCTGACGGCCAGCCGCCAGTTACAGAGCGCCCTGGTCGACACTGCACAGAATAATCAGGACGCCGTAATGCCGGGCTATACGCATCTTCAGCGCGCGCAGCCGGTGACTTTCGCCCACTGGTGTCTGGCCTATGTCGAGATGCTGGCCCGCGATGAAAGCCGTCTTCAGGACGCGCTTAAGCGTCTGGACGTCAGCCCGCTGGGCTGCGGTGCGCTGGCAGGGACGGCATATAATATTGACCGTGAGCAGCTGGCCGGCTGGCTGGGTTTTGCGTCTGCCACCCGTAACAGTCTGGACAGCGTTTCTGACCGCGATCACGTGCTGGAACTGCTGTCTGACGCCTCCATCGGCATGGTGCATCTTTCCCGTTTTGCCGAAGATTTGATTTTCTTCAACACCGGTGAAGCGGGCTTTATTGAGCTGTCTGACCGCGTGACGTCCGGCTCGTCCCTGATGCCGCAGAAGAAAAATCCTGATGCGCTGGAGCTGATTCGCGGTAAATGCGGCCGCGTACAGGGTGCGCTGACCGGTATGATGATGACGCTTAAAGGTCTGCCGCTGGCCTATAACAAAGATATGCAGGAAGACAAAGAAGGGCTGTTCGACGCGCTCGACACCTGGCTCGACTGTTTGCATATGGCTACTTTGGTACTCGACGGCATACAGGTTAAACGTCCACGTTGCCAGGAGGCTGCTCAGCAAGGTTATGCTAACGCGACGGAGCTGGCAGATTACCTGGTGGCTAAAGGCATTCCATTCCGTGAAGCACATCATATTGTGGGCGAAGCGGTGGTGGAGGCGATTGCTCAGGGGAAACCGCTGGAAGAACTGTCGCTGGCGGATCTGCAAAAATACAGCCCGGTGATTAGCGATGACGTCTACCCGATCCTCGCGCTGCAATCGTGTCTGGATAAGCGTTCAGCCAAAGGCGGCGTATCACCGCAGCAGGTCGCGCAGGCGATTGCGGATGCGCAGGCGCGACTGATTTAAGTTTGCAAAACGGCCTGAGAACGTTGAGGTTCCGTCCGCAGACAATTGCCTTGTCCTCAGCCTGAGGACGACCCGTATCCCGCGCTCACTGCCCGGCGCAAAAAAAAAGCGGACCATCCGGTCCGCAAAAAATTCACGTTGGCTTTAGGTTCGAGAGAAACTCTCTGAAGGAGCAGTAGCCTTGAGGGTTAAAAAAGACACCGTCTCGCTTCTGGTGACAATTATTGTACAGAGAGCTTGATAGGGATAATCGTTCATTGCTATTCTATCTATCGCCATGAACTATCGTGGTGATGGAGGATTACAATGAATATTCGCGATCTTGAATACCTTGTCGCACTGGCCGAGCACCGCCATTTTCGTCGTGCTGCCGATTCCTGTCACGTGAGCCAGCCCACGTTAAGCGGACAAATTCGCAAGCTTGAAGACGAGCTGGGCGTAATGCTGCTTGAGCGTACCAGCCGTAAAGTCCTGTTTACGCAGGCGGGACTGCTACTGGTGGATCAGGCGCGCACCGTGCTGCGCGAGGTCAAAGTGCTCAAGGAGATGGCGAGTCAGCAGGGCGAAACCATGTCTGGCCCGCTGCATATTGGTCTGATCCCAACAGTCGGACCGTATTTGCTGCCGCATATTATTCCGATGCTACATCAGGCTTTCCCGAAGCTGGAAATGTACCTGCATGAAGCACAGACGCATCAACTGCTGGCACAGCTGGACAGCGGCAAGCTTGATTGTGCCATTCTGGCGCTGGTAAAAGAGAGTGAATCTTTTATTGAAGTGCCGCTATTTGATGAGCCGATGATGCTGGCGATCTACGATGATCATCCGTGGGCAGGGCGCGATCGCGTGCCGATGGGCGATCTGGCGGGCGAAAAACTGCTGATGCTGGAAGATGGACACTGTCTGCGCGATCAGGCGATGGGCTTTTGCTTTGAGGCCGGTGCTGATGAAGATACTCACTTTCGCGCTACCAGTCTTGAGACCCTGCGTAATATGGTCGCGGCAGGCAGCGGGATCACATTGCTACCTGCGCTCTCGGTACCGCCGGAACGCAAGCGCGATGGTGTGATTTATGTGCCGTGTATTAAACCGGAGCCGCGCCGTACTGTCGGACTGGTCTACCGTCCTGGCTCGCCGCTGCGTGGGCGCTATGAACAGCTGGCGGAGGCCATCCGCGAGAAAATGGATGGCCATTTCGAACAGCCGTTAAAACAGGCGATTTAAGCCGTTCAGGGCGGCAACCCGGTAGGCTTCAGCCATCGTCGGGTAATTGAAGGTGGTGTTAACAAAGTATTCAATCGTGTTACCACCGCCTTTCTGCTCCATAATCGCCTGGCCGATGTGAATAATTTCGGCCGCGCGCTCACCAAAGCAGTGTATTCCCAGAATCTCTTTGGTTTCGCGATGAAACAGGATCTTCAGTGTACCCACGTTCATACCCACAATCTGCGCTCGCGCCAGATGCTTAAACTGCGCCCGTCCCACTTCATACGGAACTTTCATTGCCGTTAGCTGCTGCTCGGTTTTGCCGACGGAGCTGATTTCCGGGATGGTATAGATTCCAGTCGGAATATCTTCAATAAGATGCGCAGTCGCCTCGCCTTTACTCATTGCCTGCGCGGCGATGCGTCCCTGATCGTAAGCCGCAGAGGCCAGACTCGGATACCCAATCACATCGCCAACGGCATAAATATGAGGCAGCGCGGTCTGATACATACTGTTCACTTTAAGCAGCCCGCGTCCGTCGGCCTGTAGACCGATGTTCTCCAGCGCCAGTGAATCGGTATTGCCGGTGCGTCCATTGGCATAGAGCAGACAGTCTGCCTTCAACTTTTTGCCGGACTGAAGGTGCATAATGACGCCGTCATCCATACCTTCGATTTTCTCGTACTCTTCGTTATGACGGATAACGACACCGCTGTTCCAGAAGTGATAAGAAAGCGAGTCCGACATTTCCTGATCGAGAAAGGCCAGCAGACGGTCGCGGGTATTGATCAAATCCACTTTGACGTTCATTCCCCGGAAAATTGACGCATATTCACAGCCAATGACCCCTGCACCATAGATAATTACATGGCGTGGCTCATGATGCAGACTCAGAATAGAGTCGCTGTCGTAAACGCGTGGATGCGAAAAATCGACGTTGTCCGGGCGATAAGGCCGCGAACCGCAGGCAATCACAAATTTTTCTGCCGTCAGGGTCTCAACCGAACCATCGGGACAGGCCAGCGCCAGCGTGTGGTCGTCAACAAAGCTGGCATCGCCCTGCAGAATTTCACAATGATTACGCTCATAAAATCCCTGACGCATACGCGTTTGCTGGTTAATGACGTTATCGGCATGGTTAAGGATATCGGCAAATGAGGAACGTAAAAGGCGGGAATGGTCGCTATAAAGAGGGTTTTGGTTAAATTCGATAATGCGGCTGACGGCGTGGCGAAGGGCTTTTGAAGGAATTGTGCCCCAGTGGGTACAGCCACCGCCGACATTGTTATAGCGTTCAATGACGGCGACGCGCGCTCCTTGCTTAACCAGTCCCATCGCAGCACCTTCGCCGCCGGGGCCGGACCCAATGACAATTACATCATAATCCCAGGAATGTGGCATGGTATGAATCACCTGTTTTTACACATAAAATAAACATAATGATAACATTCGCCGCTCTTTAACCCAATTATCGTTGTGCTTTTTTGCGGCAATAAAACAGAAATAGCTCGTAAACAATCATTCACAACCTGTGCAAACCGATCCGTTTTAATCTCTGGTATAGTGCCATCTGGGCCTTTGGAAGGATTCAGACATCGTGATGGGCGTTAGAGCACAACAAAAAGAAAAAACCCGCCGTTCGCTGGTGGAAGCAGCATTTAGCCAACTAAGCGCAGAGCGCAGTTTTGCCAGCTTAAGCCTGCGAGAAGTGGCGCGCGAAGCGGGGATTGCCCCCACATCATTCTATCGTCATTTTCGCGATGTTGATGAGCTTGGCCTGACCATGGTCGATGAGAGCGGTTTAATGTTGCGTCAGCTTATGCGCCAGGCGCGACAGCGTATTGCCAAAGGCGGGAGTGTTATCCGTACGTCTGTCTCAACATTTATGGAGTTCATCGGCAATAATCCGAATGCGTTTCGTCTGCTGCTGCGCGAACGCTCTGGAACATCAAGTGCATTTCGCGCCGCCGTCGCCCGTGAAATCCAGCATTTTATTGCTGAACTTGCTGACTATCTGGAACTGGAAAGTCATATGCCACGGGCGTTTACGGAAGCGCAGGCTGAAGCAATGGTCACGATTGTTTTTAGCGCGGGTGCAGAGGCGCTGGATGTGACCGCAGAACAGCGCAGACAACTAGAGGAGCGGCTGGTATTACAGCTGCGTATGATCTCTAAGGGTGCGTATTACTGGTATCGTCGGGAGCAGGAGAGACCGACAAAACAGGTCGAGGAGAAAGAAAGGTCATGAAACAGACTATTCAGGATCGTGGTACGTTGCTGCTGGCGCTGATCGCAGGCTTATCTATCAACGGCACATTTGCCGCGCTGTTCAGCGCCATCGTGCCTTTTTCCGTGTTTCCGATTATTTCGCTGGTGCTGACGATTTACTGTTTACATCAGCGCTACCAGAATCGCACCATGCCCGTAGGGCTTCCCGGCCTGGCAGCAGGCTGTTTTATCCTGGGGATTTTGCTTTACAGCACGGTCGTGCGCGCAGAATATCCGGCGATAGGCTCCAACTTCCTGCCTGCGGTGCTGTCGGTGATTCTGGTGTTCTGGGTCGGTTTTCGGATGCGTAATCGTAAGCACGAGCTGTCAGAGTAAGGTAACCGGGCGGCGTGCCCGGTCTGGGGTCGTAGTCTGTATTAACGCTAAAAGCTTACTTGCGCGTCAGCAGTACGCCGCATTCCATATGATGGGTATACGGGAACTGATCGAACAGCGCCAGGCGCTCTATACGGTGCGTCTGGCCTAGCGTCTCCAGATTTTTGCACAGCGTTTCCGGATTACAGGAAATGTACAAAATACGCGGATAGGCCTGCACCATCTTCTCGGTTTCACTGTCCAGCCCGCTACGCGGTGGATCAACAAAAATCGTCTCGCACTGATAACTTTTCAGATCGATTCCCTGCAGGCGGTTAAACTCCCGCGCGCCGTTCATGGCCTGGGTGAACTCTTCTGCCGCCATGCGAATAATCTGCACATTATCGATATGATTTGCGCTGATGTTGTATTGTGCTGCCGCCACGGACGGCTTGGCAATTTCGGTGGCTAATACGCGATCGAAATTACGCGCCAGCGCCAGCGAAAAGTTGCCGTTTCCGCAGTACAGCTCCAGCAAGTCGCCGGTTGCGTTTTGCGTCGCATCCAGCGCCCACTCCAGCATCTGAATATTCATAGCGGCGTTTGGCTGGGTGAAACTGTTTTCAACCTGGCGATAAACCATTTCGCGACCGCCGACCGGCAGACGCTCATCAATATAATCCTGGTCCAGAGCAATCTTGGTTTTCGTCGCCCGGCCAATCAAATGCACATTGAGATTTTGTGCGCGCAGCGCATCACGCAATATTTCGCCCTGCTGACGCCACTCGTCATCCAGCTTTTTATGGTACAGCAGGCTAACAACGGCCTGATTGCTCAGGGTTGTCAGGTAATCAACCTGAAAGAGCTTATGGCGTAATACCGGGTTATTACGTACGCCTTCAAGTACCGCGCTCATCAGCTGATTAATTAATTCACTGGCCGCCGGAAAACGATCGACGCGAATGCGATTTTTCGTCTGCTGGTCGAACATGATGTGATAGAGGTCGTCGCCATCATGCCAGATACGGAATTCAGCACGCATACGATAGTGACTGACCGGGGAACGAAACACCTCTGGAACCGGCGCGGCGAAAGGCGTCATCATACTTTGCAAACGGACGACTTTTTCTGCCAGTTGCGCGTCGTACTGTTCTGTCGGGAGATGTTCGGGGGTCATGATGCGTCCTGAATGAAAGAGAATTAGGCGGGGATTGTAGGGATTGTGCCAGGGATGTCCAGCCTTTATCAACCATAGCAGTATGGACATCTATACGTATCTAATTGTAGCATTCTGTTTCCGGTCTCTAATGAGTGAATAGGGAATCCAGTGTAAATCTGGAGCTGACGCGCAGCGGTAAAGACTGGCGGGATGAAATCTATAGACACTGCGTAATAACGTGGGAAGTCTTCGTCCATTTAACGCCACCTAGCCCGAAGACCTGCCGGGATCACGTCGCATTTGGTTTCATCATCGCGTGCTATAGATGAGGCCTGCGGCATCCTTCTTATATTGTGGATGCTTTTACAATGATTAAAAAAGCTTCGCTGCTGACGGCATTTTCCGTCACGGCATTTTCTGGCTGGGCGCAGGATAGCAAGCCGGACACTCTGGTGGTCACAGCAAACCGATTTGAACAGCCGGTCAATACCGTTCTGGCGCCGGTAAGCGTCGTCACGCGTCAGGATATCGATCGCTGGCAGTCCACGTCGGTAACTGACGTTATGCGCCGCTTGCCGGGCGTTGATATTGCGCAAAACGGTGGTATCGGCCAGCTCTCTTCTCTTTTCATTCGCGGGACCAACTCCAGCCATGTGCTGGTGCTGGTTGACGGCATCCGTCTTAATCAGGCGGGCGTTAGCGGCTCGTCCGATCTGAGCCAGTTCCCGATATCGCTGGTGCAGCGCATCGAGTATGTGCGCGGACCGCGTTCGGCCATGTATGGTTCGGATGCCATTGGTGGGGTCGTCAATATCATTACCACGCGCGAAAAAGACGGCAGCACATTAAACGCGGGCGTAGGTTCGCACGGTTATCAGAATTACGGCGGCAGTATGCAGCAAACGCTGGCAGACTCTACGCGTGCGACCCTGGCCGGTGACTATACCTATACCAAAGGTTTTGACGTCGTCGCCGACGGCAATAATGGTGGACTGGCCCAGCCTGACGGCGACGGCTTTATGAGCAAGACGTTGTATGGCGCGCTTGAACATGATTTCTCTGACCAGTGGACCGGTTTTATTCGGGGTTATGGTTACGATAATCGTACGGCCTATGATGGCTACTACAGTTCATTTTCGCCGGATGTGCTGGTCGATACGCGCCAGCTCTATAGCCAGACGTGGAATGCAGGGCTGCGCTTTAACCAGGATATATTCCATTCACAGCTTTATTCGGGCTATAGCCACAGTAAGGATTACAACTACGATCCCCATTTAGGACGCTACGACAGCTCCGCAACGCTGGACGAAATCAAACAGTACAACGTCCAGTGGAGCAACACCGTTGATATTGGTCGCGGTAACATCGGCGCGGGTGTTGACTGGCAGAAGCAAAGCACGGAGCCGGGTACAAACTATGTGACCAATGGCTATGACCTGCGTAACACCGGGATTTATCTGACCGGCTTGCAGCAAGTTGCCGATTTTACCTTTGAGGGTGCTGCCCGCAGTGACGATAACTCGCAGTTTGGTCAGCACGGTACCTGGCAGGGAAGCGTCGCGTGGGAGTTCATCGACGGTTATCGCGCTATTGCTTCTTATGGTACGGCATTCAAAGCGCCGAACCTGGGGCAGCTTTACGGCTTTTACGGCAGCAAGAATCTTGATCCTGAAGAGAGCAAGCAGTGGGAAGGCGCATTTGAAGGTCTGACCGCTGGGGTAAACTGGCGCGTCTCGGGGTATCGCAATGATGTTGATGATCTTATCGACTATAACGATCAGCTGATGAAATATTACAATGTCGGCAAAGCACGTATTAAAGGTGTCGAAGCAACGGCAACGTTTGATACCGGTCCGTTAACGCATAACATCGGTTATGACTATGTGGATGCCCGTAACGCCAGAACCGATCGGCCGCTGGCTCGTCGGGCAAAACAGCAGGTCAAGTATCAGCTCGATACGCAAGTCTATGATTTTGACTGGAGTCTGACCTACCATTATCTCGGGACCCGTTATGATGCTGACTACAGTGCCTATCCGACCCGAACAGTCAAAATGGGCGGCGTAAGTTTGTGGGATGCGGCAGTATCATATCCAGTCACCTCACATCTCACAGTTCGTGGTAAAATAGCTAACCTGTTCGATAAAGATTACGAGACAGTTTATGGCTACCAAACTGCAGGGCGAGAATACAACTTGTCTGGCAGCTACACCTTCTGATCTGCGACCCACTGTGCTGGTGTTTGACTCCGGCGTCGGTGGGTTATCGGTCTACCGCGAGGTTCGACATCTTCTGCCGGACCTTCACTATATTTACGTTTTCGATAATGTTGCATTCCCTTATGGGGAGAAAAGTGAAGCCTTTATCGTGGAGCGCGTGGTTGACATCGTCACGGCGGTCCAGGCACGTTATCCGCTGGCGCTGGCGATTATCGCCTGTAACTCGGCCAGCACCGTTTCATTACCCGCCCTGCGTGAAAAGTTCACTTTCCCGGTTGTCGGTGTTGTTCCGGCGATCAAACCTGCCGCCCGATTAACGGCGAATGGTATCGTGGGTCTGCTGGCCACGCGCGGAACGGTAAAACGCCCTTATACGCATGAGTTAATCGCCCGCTTCGCTAACGAATGTAAAATCGAAATGCTTGGTTCAGCAGAGCTGGTGGAGTTAGCTGAGGCCAAACTTCAGGGTAAACCTGTACCTTTAGAAGCGCTGCAACGAATTCTGCGCCCGTGGCTACGAATGCCTGAGCCGCCGGATACCGTGGTATTAGGCTGTACGCATTTCCCTTTATTACAAGAAGAGTTATCGCAAGTGCTGCCTGAAGGAACGCGTCTTATTGATTCCGGGGCGGCGATTGCACGTCGTGCGGCCTGGTTACTTGAGCACGACGCGCCGGATGCGAAATCGCGGGATGCCAGTATCGCGTTTTGTATGGCGCTTACACCGGCGACAGAGCAATTATTGCCCGTTCTACAGCGTTATGGCTTCGAAACGCTCGAAAAACTGGCAGTTTGACGGCGTTTTGAGTAAAAAAGAAACGGTTGAAAAGTTTTTTTAAAAGAGGGCTTGTCAACGCCGAAGAACTCCCTATAATGCGCCACCACTGACACGGAACAACGGATTACAAACCGCCGGGTCAGCAGGGTTCCCTCCGGGAATTCTGGCGGAGAAAAGCGAAAATAAACGCTTGACTCTGAATGAGGAAAACGTATTATACGGGACCTCGCAACGGTGAGCGAAAGCCGCGTTGCACTGCTCTTTAACAATTTATCAGACAATCTGTGTGGGCACTCGAAGATACGGATTCTTAAA
>NZ_LGIT01000006.1 GCF_001187865.1 Klebsiella sp. RIT-PI-d | reverse complement strand
TGTGAACTCGAAGAGTAGGGCGGGACACGTGGTATCCTGTCTGAATATGGGGGGACCATCCTCCAAGGCTAAATACTCCTGACTGACCGATAGTGAACCAGTACCGTGAGGGAAAGGCGAAAAGAACCCCGGCGAGGGGAGTGAAAAAGAACCTGAAACCGTGTACGTACAAGCAGTGGGAGCCTTCATTTATGGGGGTGACTGCGTACCTTTTGTATAATGGGTCAGCGACTTATATTCTGTAGCAAGGTTAACCGTATAGGGGAGCCGCAGGGAAACCGAGTCTTAACTGGGCGTTAAGTTGCAGGGTATAGACCCGAAACCCGGTGATCTAGCCATGGGCAGGTTGAAGGTTGGGTAACACTAACTGGAGGACCGAACCGACTAATGTTGAAAAATTAGCGGATGACTTGTGGCTGGGGGTGAAAGGCCAATCAAACCGGGAGATAGCTGGTTCTCCCCGAAAGCTATTTAGGTAGCGCCTCGTGAACTCATCTTCGGGGGTAGAGCACTGTTTCGGCCAGGGGGTCATCCCGACTTACCGATCCGATGCAAACTGCGAATACCGAAGAATGTTATCACGGGAGACACACGGCGGGTGCTAACGTCCGTCGTGAAGAGGGAAACAACCCAGACCGCCAGCTAAGGTCCCAAAGTCATGGTTAAGTGGGAAACGATGTGGGAAGGCACAGACAGCCAGGATGTTGGCTTAGAAGCAGCCATCATTTAAAGAAAGCGTAATAGCTCACTGGTCGAGTCGGCCTGCGCGGAAGATGTAACGGGGCTAAACCATGCACCGAAGCTGCGGCAGCGACGCTTATGCGTTGTTGGGTAGGGGAGCGTTCTGTAAGCCGTCGAAGGTGTGCTGTGAGGCATGCTGGAGGTATCAGAAGTGCGAATGCTGACATAAGTAACGATAATGCGGGTGAAAAACCCGCACGCCGGAAGACCAAGGGTTCCTGTCCAACGTTAATCGGGGCAGGGTGAGTCGACCCCTAAGGCGAGGCCGAAAGGCGTAGTCGATGGGAAACAGGTTAATATTCCTGTACTTGGTGTTACTGCGAAGGGGGGACGGAGAAGGCTATGTTAGCCGGGCGACGGTTGTCCCGGTTTAAGCGTGAAGGTGGTGCGACCAGGTAAATCCGGTTGCGCATTAACACTGAGGCGTGATGACGAGGCACCACGGTGCTGAAGTAACAAATGCCCTGCTTCCAGGAAAAGCCTCTAAGCATCAGGTAACACGAAATCGTACCCCAAACCGACACAGGTGGTCAGGTAGAGAATACCAAGGCGCTTGAGAGAACTCGGGTGAAGGAACTAGGCAAAATGGTGCCGTAACTTCGGGAGAAGGCACGCTGGTGCGTAGGTGAAGCGACTTGCTCGTGGAGCTGAAACCAGTCGAAGATACCAGCTGGCTGCAACTGTTTATTAAAAACACAGCACTGTGCAAACACGAAAGTGGACGTATACGGTGTGACGCCTGCCCGGTGCCGGAAGGTTAATTGATGGGGTTATCCGTAAGGAGAAGCTCTTGATCGAAGCCCCGGTAAACGGCGGCCGTAACTATAACGGTCCTAAGGTAGCGAAATTCCTTGTCGGGTAAGTTCCGACCTGCACGAATGGCGTAATGATGGCCAGGCTGTCTCCACCCGAGACTCAGTGAAATTGAACTCGCTGTGAAGATGCAGTGTACCCGCGGCAAGACGGAAAGACCCCGTGAACCTTTACTATAGCTTGACACTGAACACTGGTCCTTGATGTGTAGGATAGGTGGGAGGCTTTGAAGCGTGGACGCCAGTCTGCGTGGAGCCAACCTTGAAATACCACCCTTTAATGGCTGGTGTTCTAACGTGGGCCCGTAATCCGGGTTGCGGACAGTGTCTGGTGGGTAGTTTGACTGGGGCGGTCTCCTCCTAAAGAGTAACGGAGGAGCACGAAGGTTAGCTAATCCTGGTCGGACATCAGGAGGTTAGTGCAATGGCATAAGCTAGCTTGACTGCGAGCGTGACGGCGCGAGCAGGTGCGAAAGCAGGTCATAGTGATCCGGTGGTTCTGAATGGAAGGGCCATCGCTCAACGGATAAAAGGTACTCCGGGGATAACAGGCTGATACCGCCCAAGAGTTCATATCGACGGCGGTGTTTGGCACCTCGATGTCGGCTCATCACATCCTGGGGCTGAAGTAGGTCCCAAGGGTATGGCTGTTCGCCATTTAAAGTGGTACGCGAGCTGGGTTTAGAACGTCGTGAGACAGTTCGGTCCCTATCTGCCGTGGGCGCTGGAGAATTGAGGGGGGCTGCTCCTAGTACGAGAGGACCGGAGTGGACGCATCACTGGTGTTCGGGTTGTCATGCCAATGGCATTGCCCGGTAGCTAAATGCGGAAAAGATAAGTGCTGAAAGCATCTAAGCACGAAACTTGCCCCGAGATGAGTTCTCCCTGAGACTTTAAGTCTCCTGAAGGAACGTTGAAGACGACGACGTTGATAGGCCGGGTGTGTAAGCGCAGCGATGCGTTGAGCTAACCGGTACTAATGAACCGTGAGGCTTAACCTTACAACGCCAAAGATGTTTTGGCGGATTTGAGA
>NZ_LGIT01000005.1 GCF_001187865.1 Klebsiella sp. RIT-PI-d | reverse complement strand
GTGTTAGGCCTGCCGCCAGCGTTCAATCTGAGCCATGATCAAACTCTTCAATTTAAGTTTGATGCTCAAAGAATTAAACTTCGTAATGAATTACGTGTTCACTCTGAGACTTGGTATTTCTTTTTTGTCTTGCGACATTTAAGAATCCGTATCTTCGAGTGCCCACACAGATTGTCTGATAAATTGTTAAAGAGCAGTGCAACGCGGCTTTCGCTCACCGTTGCGAGGTCCCGTATAATACGTTTTCCTCGTTCAGAGTCAAGCGTTTATTTTCGCTTTTCTCTGCCGGCATTCCCGGAAGAATCCCTGCTGACCCGGCGGTTTGTAATCCGTTGTTCCGTGTCAGTGGAGGCGCATTATAGGGAGTTCTTTCGTGATGACAAGCATAAATTTAAAAAAACTTATCGTTAGCTTTTTTTTCATTCGCATTGCTTATTTCAACGACGAATTGGCAGTTATTTGCGCAATTTCACGCGCAAAAACCGCTGCCTGGT
This sequence comes from Klebsiella sp. RIT-PI-d, assembly GCF_001187865.1. Taxonomy (NCBI): domain Bacteria; kingdom Pseudomonadati; phylum Pseudomonadota; class Gammaproteobacteria; order Enterobacterales; family Enterobacteriaceae; genus Klebsiella; species Klebsiella sp. RIT-PI-d. Next base: position 82,098 of record NZ_LGIT01000005.1, on the reverse strand, counting down.
TCCAGTCGGTGTACACCACCTCTTTACGCGTATCCGTTTCTCCGCCAGTCATCTTCATAATGAGGCGGATCATCATCCGGTCATACCAGCGATAATGAGGATAACGCAGCGCGCCCGCGAATACGGCGCACAGCGTCGGCTGCCACGGGGAGCTAAGCAGGAATTTACGCGTATAACTGTTTGTTTGAGGCGTACGCTTCTCTGCTTTACGTGCGACCAGGTTTACTGAAAAGAATGCCCCCGGCAAAGACTCCAGCGCATGCAGGTGCTTTTTAATAAAGCTTTCCAGTGCTGGATGGTAATGGCCATAACGGATAGAGGCACCAATAACGACCCGATCATAAAGCGCCCAGTCGATATCATCCGTTCGATTGAGATTGACTAAGTCAGAATAGATGCCCTGCTCTTTGAGTTCAGACGCAATGAAAGCGGCAATCTCGCGCGTTTGCCCATCTCTCGTCGAGAACAGAATCAGTGTTTTCAAAACGTACTCCAGTTAATCACGCCAGAATGTCGGGGTAAAAAGAACCAATAGCGTAAAGACTTCAAGTCGGCCAAACAGCATGTTGGCAATCAGTATCCATTTCGCGACCGGATTCATGCTGGCAAAGTTATCTGCCACCACGCCAAGACCCGGTCCAAGGTTATTGAGTGTAGCGACAACCGATGCAAAGGCAGAGAAATCATCAACGCCGGTCGCAATGATAGCCAGCATACTGACAATGAATACCAGCGCATAGGCCGAGAAAAATCCCCATACCGCTTCAAGTATCCGTTCAGGCAGCGCTCTGTTACCTAGCTTAATACTATAAACCGCATTGGGATGGATCAGACGTTTCAGTTCCCGGTTGCCTTGTTTGAACAGCAGCAGGATACGAATAACTTTCAGCCCGCCGCCGGTTGACCCCGCACAGCCGCCAATAAAAGCAGAACAAAGCAGCAATACCGGCAGGAACAACGGCCAGCGCGCGATGCTATCAGTCGTAAATCCGGCTGTCGTGGCCATGGACACCACCTGGAAAAAAGCCTGGTTAAGCGTGGTTATTGCCGCGTTATAGACATCATGAAACCAGAGTACTAACGTGCAAATCACCACCAGCGTCAGTTGAACGCCAATAAACATGCGGAATTCCGGATCGCGCCAGTAGACTTTAAGGTTACGCCCGCTTAGCAGAGAAAAGTGCAGCCCATAGTTACAGCCAGAGATCAGCAGAAAGATAGCAATAATAGTATTTATAGTGGGACTATCGAAATAACCGATACTCGCGTCATGCGTTGAGAAGCCGCCAATCGCGATCGTCGAGAAGCTGTGCCCGATGGCATCAAATGCGGGCATACCGGCAAACCACAGTGCCAGCGCGCAGGCGACGGTCAGCAGAACGTAGATCAGCCACAGCGTTTTTGCCGTCTCGGCAATGCGCGGACGCATTTTGTTATCTTTCAATGGCCCCGGCATTTCAGCCCGGTAAAGCTGCATTCCCCCAACGCCGAGGATAGGCAGAATAGCCACTGCCAGGACGATGATCCCCATCCCGCCGAACCATTGCAGCATCTGACGGTAAAAGAGAATACCGTGGGGTAATGAATCCAGCCCGACCAGGGTGGTCGCGCCCGTTGTCGTCAGACCGGAGAAAGACTCAAAGAAAGCATCGGTGATGGTCAGGTTGGGGCGTTCGGAGAAGACAAAGGGCAAGGCCCCGACGCTGCCCAGCACTGTCCAGAAAAGCACGACAATCAGAAACCCTTCCCGCGACTTTAATTCGCCTTTCTGTCGACGGTTAGGCCACCACAGCAGAGAGCCAATCGCCAGCGCAACGAAGAACGTCTGGGTAAATGCTCGTCCTGCCCCATCGCGATAGATCAGCGCTACCAGTCCGGGCAGGATCATCGTCCCCGAGAATAAGATAACCAATAGTCCAACAATTCGGGTAATGGCGCGAAAATGCATCTCTGCCGCTTCCTGTGATAGTAAAAATGAGGTGGGGATTATTCTTCAATCGCTAACAATTGCAATGAACCTCGGCTAAAATCCGCCAGCCTTGCTGAAAATTCAGCCACTTTTGCATAAGGAAGTGCCACTCTTAACAGGACAATGGCCTGATAATCGCTTTCCACTATCTTACCGGCAAACCGCTCTAACAGCGCCTCGACTCCGGCCAGCTGACTATATTCACACTGCAAAGTATATTCGGTTAATGGCGTCTTGCGCTGTGTTGTTAACTGTCTTAACGCCTGATTCACTCCGCCACCGTAGGCTTTTACCAGACCACCCGTGCCGAGAAGAATACCGCCGTAGTAGCGAACAACCACCGCGGTTATCTCACCGACATCGCTGCCCATCAATTGTGCCAGCATTGGCTTACCGGCCGTTCCCGCCGGTTCACCATCGTCTGAAAATCCTAACTGTTGTGAATCGCCTGGCGCGCCGGCCACCCAGGCTACGCAGTGATGGCGGGCATCAGGATGTTCAGCCCGCACAGACTCGACAAACAGTTTGGCCGCCTCAACGCCGTCGGTATGGGCGAGCAACGTAATAAAGCGGCTCTTTTTGATTTCATCGACAACGCTCACCGGCGCCGCAGGAATTAACCAACTGTCCATTACGCCAGCTTCAGATCCCGCGTCATGTTCTCAACATGATTATCATGGATAACGACATTATCCTCGATGCGAATACCGCCAAACGGTTTCAGCGCGTCAATTTTCTGCCAGTTGAAATGCTGACTGAACTGCCCTTCGCGCCACGGCGCTAATAACGACTCGATAAAATAAATGCCCGGCTCGATAGTCAGCACCATGCCCGGCTGGAGCACACGGGTACAGCGCAGATAAGGATATTTCGACGGCGCAGCCAGATGAGTGCCGGTATCATCTTGCATGAAACCAGCAACATCATGCACCTGAAGGCCCAGCGGATGTCCGATACCGTGCGGCATAAACGGTCCGGTAAGATCGTTTTCTACCAGCGCCTCTTCACTCATATCCACAAGGATCTGATGTTTACGCAGAATTTTGGCGATGCGCTGATGGAACTGGATGTGATAATCCACATAGCTGACGCCTGCTTTCATCGTTCCGATAAGCGCCAGCTGTTCATCATTCACATCGTTGATTAGCTGTGCATAGTCATTATCGCTGCTCGCCGCCCAGGTACGCGTGAGATCGGCTGCATAACCGTTGTATTCGGCCCCTGCATCCAGCAAGAAACTGCGCATTTCTGATGGCGCATGGTGATCGAGCTTAGTGTAATGCAGTACAGAGGCATGTTCATTAAGCGCCACAATATTGCTGTAAGGAACGTCGATATCACGATGACCGGTCGCGGTCAGGTAGGCAATATTGATATCAAACTCGCTCATGCCTGAACGAAACGCTTCTTCAGCTGCACGATGACCGTTTACCGCTGTTTTTTGCGCTTCACGCATACAGGCCAGTTCATAGTCAGTTTTATAAGCCCGGTAATAGTGTAAATAGCCGATAACCGCTTTTGGGTTAATGTTGCTGGCCGGAATGTCGAGGCTCAGCGCGCGCTCAGGCACCGGACCAATATAGCCGATGTTACTACGCCCGGCAGGTAACTGGCTGGCAATACCGTCCGCTTTCGGCAGCGCAATAACGTCAATTTCTTCGGTCCAGAATGACGTCGGCAGCGGCTCCACGTTGTGCCAGTAATCTACCGGCAGATAAAACCATAATTTTGGTTTATTCACGCCATCCACCAGCAACCAGCAGTTTGGGACCTGCGTTACCGGAACCCACGCTTTGAATTGCGGGTTGACCTTGAACGGATACGGATGGTCGTCAAGAAAGACATTGAACAGCTCACCGGAATGAATAAGCAGCGCATCAAGCTGAGAGCGTGCCAGTACGTCGCGGGTGCGTTCCTGCAACGTAACGATATGATTTTTATAAAGTGAAGCCAGCGATTCCATCTTGTTACCCTTCAAAATATAGCCCCTAATCTTCGCATAGTAGCACACCTCGCAAAGGCCGGGCGATTTCCCATGAGCGTGATCAAGTCAGCAATTTTTTAATGATTAATTTGCATTTTATTAACATAAAATCCACACTCCGCTTCATCTGGTATGACCAGATCCCTTGCGGATTCAGGAGACTGACATGCTTTATAAAGGCGAAACGCTTTACCTTGACTGGCTGGAAGATGGCATCGCCGAACTGGTGTTCGATGCGCCAGGTTCGGTCAATAAACTCGACACTGCAACCGTCGCCAGCCTCGGACAGGCGCTTGATGTGCTGGAAAATCAACGCGATTTAAAAGGGCTGCTGCTCCGTTCCAGTAAAGCGGCGTTTATTGTAGGCGCTGATATCACCGAATTTCTCTCACTGTTTCTCGTTCCGCCAGAACAGCTGAGTCAGTGGCTGCGATTTGCGAACACTGTTTTTTGCCGCCTGGAGGATCTGCCGGTTCCGACTGTCTCCGCTATCAGCGGCTACGCCTTAGGCGGCGGCTGTGAGTGCGTGCTGGCGACGGATTATCGTCTGGCAACGCCAGATCTGCGTATCGGCCTGCCCGAAACCAAACTCGGTATTATGCCAGGATTTGGCGGCTCGGTACGTCTGCCGCGCCTGCTCGGCGCTGACAGCGCGCTGGAAATTATTGCTGCCGGTAAAGATGTCAGTGCCGATCGGGCACTGAAAATTGGGCTGGTTGACGGCGTTGTAAAGGCAGAAAAATTGCGTGACGGCGCTATTGCCATCCTGCGGCAGGCTATTAGCGGCGATCTGGACTGGAAAGCGAAACGCCAGCCTAAGCTGGAGCCGCTGCATCTTAGTAAAATCGAAGCCACCATGAGTTTTACCATTGCCAAAGGCATGGTGATGCAGACGGCGGGTAAACATTATCCTGCCCCTCTTACCGCGGTAAAAACCATCGAAGCCGCTTCACGCCATGGCAGGGAAGAAGCGCTGGAGCTGGAAAATAAGAGCTTTGTTCCGCTGGCCCACTCGACTGAAGCACGGGCGCTGGTCGGGATATTCCTTAACGATCAATACGTGAAAGGTAAAGCGAAAAAGCTGACTAAAGATGTAGAGGCACCGACGCAGGCGGCCGTACTGGGCGCAGGCATTATGGGCGGCGGCATTGCGTATCAGTCAGCCTCGAAAGGTGTGCCTGTGATCATGAAAGACATCAATGAGAAATCATTGACTCTTGGCATGAATGAGGCCGGTAAATTACTCAATAAACAACTTGAGCGCGGCAAGCTCGACGGTCTGAAACTGGCAGGAATTATTTCCACTATCCAGCCGACCTTACATTATGCCGATTTTGACCGGGCCGACATTATTGTTGAAGCCGTGGTCGAAAACCCGAAAGTGAAAAAGGCCGTATTGGCAGAAACGGAGGATAAGGTGCGTGAAGATGCCGTGCTCGCGTCCAATACCTCCACCATTCCGATTAGCGAACTGGCAAGCGTTCTGAAACGCCCGGAGAATTTCTGTGGTATGCACTTCTTTAATCCGGTTCACCGGATGCCGCTGGTTGAAGTGATCCGTGGAGAGAAAACGTCTGACGAAACTCTCGCCAAAGTTGTCGCCTGGGCCAGCAAAATGGGCAAAACGCCGATTGTGGTCAACGACTGCCCCGGCTTCTTTGTTAACCGCGTCCTGTTTCCCTACTTTGCCGGATTCAGCCAGCTGCTGCGCGATGGCGCAGACTTCCGTAACGTCGATAAGGTCATGGAAAAACAGTTTGGCTGGCCAATGGGTCCTGCGTATCTACTGGACGTCGTCGGTATCGATACCGCGCACCATGCGCAGGCGGTAATGGCCGCCGGTTTTCCGCAGCGAATGCAGAAAGATTACCGCGATGCTATCGATGCGTTGTTTGATGCCGGGCGCTACGGGCAAAAAAATGGCCTCGGCTTCTGGCGCTATAAAGAAGACAGTAAAGGTAAGCCGAAGAAAGAACAGGATGAGGCGGTGGCCGGCCTGTTGGCCGACGTCAGCGAAACTAAACACGATTTCAGTGACGATGAGATTATCGCGCGGATGATGATCCCGATGGTCAACGAAGTGGTGCGTTGTCTGGAGGAAGGCATTATTGCCAGCCCGGCAGAAGCGGATATGGCGCTGGTTTACGGCCTCGGTTTCCCACCGTTTCACGGCGGCGCATTCCGCTGGCTGGACACTATTGGCAGCGCTAAATATCTCGATATGGCCCAGCAATATCAGCACCTTGGTCCACTTTATGCTGTGCCGGAAGGTCTGAAGCAGAAAGCGCGCCACAACGAACCGTACTATCCCCAGGTTGAGCCTGCCCGTCCGGTTGGCGAGCTGAAAACGGCTTAAGGAGTCACAATGGAACAGGTTGTTATTGTCGATGCAATTCGTACTCCAATGGGGCGCTCCAAAGGGGGCGCATTCCGCCACGTCCGTGCAGAAGATCTCTCCGCGCACTTAATGCGTAGCCTGCTGGCGCGTAATCCCGCGCTGGAAGCGGCGGCGCTGGACGACATTTACTGGGGCTGCGTGCAGCAGACGCTGGAGCAGGGCTTCAATATTGCCCGTAATGCCTCCTTACTGGCTGAAATTCCCCATTCTGTGCCTGCCGTTACCGTTAACCGTCTGTGTGGTTCATCAATGCAGGCGTTACACGATGCGGCACGAATGATCATGACGGGCGATGCGCAAGCTTGTCTGGTTGGCGGCGTTGAGCATATGGGCCACGTACCAATGAGTCACGGCGTGGATTTTCAGCCGGGATTAAGTCGTAACGTCGCTAAAGCGGCGGGGATGATGGGGCTAACCGCAGAAATGCTTTCCCGTATGCACGGTATCAGCCGTGAAATGCAGGATGCTTTCGCCGCACGTTCACATGCCCGTGCCTGGGCTGCCACACAGTCCGGCGCATTTAAAAATGAAATCCTTCCGACCGGCGGCCATGATGCCGATGGCGTACTGAAACAGTTTAACTATGATGAAGTCATCCGCCCGGAAACCACGGTTGAAGCGCTGTCAGCGTTAAAACCGGCGTTCGATCCGGTCAATGGTACAGTGACCGCGGGTACATCATCGGCCCTTTCAGACGGTGCAGCAGCCATGCTGGTGATGAGCGAAAGCCGTGCTCGCGAGCTGGGCCTCACGCCGCGCGCCCGTATTCGCTCGATGGCGGTAGTCGGCTGCGATCCGTCGATCATGGGTTATGGTCCGGTGCCGGCATCCAGACTGGCGCTACAGAAAGCCGGGCTTTCTACTCACGACATCGGCCTTTTTGAGATGAACGAAGCCTTTGCCGCGCAGATCCTGCCGTGCATTAAAGATCTGGGGCTAATGGAGCAGATCGATGAGAAGATTAACCTTAACGGCGGTGCCATCGCGTTGGGCCATCCACTCGGCTGTTCAGGCGCACGGATCAGCACCACATTACTGAATCTGATGGAGCGTCAGGATGTACAGTTCGGTCTGGCCACGATGTGCATCGGACTGGGTCAGGGAATTGCCACCGTGTTTGAGCGGGTTTAATCATACATACGGCAGACTGACGTCTTCAGTCTGTCGCCATCACGCTGTCTTAGCGAAAAAGTTTAGTTGCCGTTCTTCCCGCCTGTCAGGGGCGGGCTTTTTTTATGCCAAATAGCGTTACAGCCCGGCAGGAAGATCAGGAACCGGGAAAGCGACGTTTCCCGGTAAACACTTAAATAAAGGCGAAGGCATCGCCGAACAGACGATCTTCACGTGCGCCGCGTTCGTTACAAAATAAATCGCGAGCGATTTTTGCCATTTCGAAGCGCCCGGCAATGTAAATATCATGTTCGGTCAGCGAACCATGATCCTGAAGCACTGCGGTTAATACCGTTCCCGTGCGCCCGCGCCAGTTTTCTTCCGGTTGTTCAACAACGGCTTCAATACGCAGATTAGGATGGCTGACTGACAGCGCCTCAAGCTCGGAAAGATCATAAAGATGCTTCTCTTCACGCCCGCCCCAGTAAATGGTGATATGACGATGCGGATTACGCGCCAGCGCGGTCAGCAGAATAGAACGTACGTAGGAGAACCCTGTTCCTCCGGCAATCAGGATCAGCGGACGCTCTTCATCGTCACGCAGCCACGCTTCTCCGTGAGGAATATCAATAACGATATTACGCTCCTTCAGAATACGGTCCATCACTGCCATCGCGTAGAGATTCAGTTCAGAAGCGCCAATGTGCAGCTCGATAAACTCTTTTTCAGACGGAGTAGACGCCATGGAAAAGGGACGTTTGTCACGCTCATCCATGACGACCATCAGGTACTGGCCTGCGCGAAAAGAAAACGCGGTTTCCGGCACCAGGCGGACGCGATACACAGTGTCGGTGATCGCTTCCACCGAGGTCACTTTACAGCTTAAGGTTGTCATGGTTTCCCTCTGTCGGGTCTTTTATTCATCACACTTCAGGTTGCAGATGAATGGCAATATGCCACTCTGACTCACCGTCCGGGGTTAGCGCTTACTCTCATTAAAGATAGCCAGTTCATCCCAGATGGCATCAATACGTGCCGTTACAGCAGGATCTTTTTTGATGGGGCGCCCCCATTCCCGCTGCGTCTCTCCCGGCCATTTATTCGTAGCATCCAGACCCATTTTGGAGCCAAGACCAGAAACCGGAGAGGCAAAATCCAGATAATCTATTGGTGTATTTTCTACCAGTACCGTATCACGCGCCGGGTCCATACGGGTAGTGATCGCCCAGATCACATCGTTCCAGTCGCGAGCATTAACATCATCATCGCAGACGATAACAAACTTAGTGTACATAAACTGGCGTAGAAAAGACCAGACGCCCATCATCACGCGTTTGGCATGACCAGGGTACTGTTTTTTCATTGTTACCACGGCCAGGCGATAAGAGCAGCCTTCCGGGGGAAGATAAAAATCGACAATTTCTGGAAATTGCTTTTGCAAAATAGGGACGAAGACTTCGTTGAGCGCCACGCCCAGTACTGCCGGCTCATCGGGTGGACGTCCGGTATAGGTCGAATGATAAATCGCATCTTTCCGCTGCGTAATATGCGTTACGGTAAAGACCGGAAAATTATCCACTTCGTTATAGTAACCGGTATGATCGCCATACGGACCTTCCGGGGCCATTTCGCCTGACTCAATGTACCCCTCAAGCACGATTTCCGCGCTGGCAGGCACTTCCAGATCGTTGGACACGCACTTCACAACCTCTGTTTTCGTTCCGCGCAGCAGCCCGGCAAATGCATATTCGGAAAGCGTGTCGGGAACCGGAGTTACCGCACCGAGAATAGTCGCCGGATCGGCTCCCAGCGCGACGGCAACCGGAAAGCGTTCACCAGGATGCGCAGCACACCACTCCTGGTAATCCAGGGCGCCACCGCGATGTGACAGCCAGCGCATAATCAGCTTATTTTTACCTATTAGCTGCTGGCGATAAATACCCAGATTTTGCCGCTCTTTATGCGGACCACGCGTTACCGTAAGTCCCCACGTAATCAGCGGTGCCGCATCTTCAGGCCAGCAGGTCATGATGGGAATGCGCGATAAATCCACGTCATCGCCCTGAAACACTTTTTGCTGACACGGCGCACCACGCAGACGCTTAGTCGGCATGTTCAGGACTTGTTTAAACTGCGGAAGTTTGTCGAAAAGATCGCGAAATCCTTTCGGCGGCTCTGGCTCTTTCAGGAAGGCCAGCAGCTTGCCGACTTCACGTAGCGCTTTAACATCCTGCTGCCCCATTCCCATTGCCACGCGTTCAGGGGTGCCAAAAAGATTACACAGTACCGGCATGTCGTAACCCTTAGGATTTTCAAACAGCAGCGCTGGCCCACCAGCACGTAATGTGCGGTCGGCAATTTCGGTGATTTCAAGATGAGGATCGACCGCAAGCGTAATACGTTTAAGTTCACCCTGCTTTTCCAGCAGCGTCAGAAAATCGCGTAAATCGTGGTATTTCATGGCGTCAGTTATGGCCTCTTTGTCAGCGGTTTATTATACGGCCTAAGGCACAGCGATGCTGTATTTTTGTTAAATTAAGGTAAATTCCAATCCCACGCATTGCCAGAGGTGATTAGAATTAACTTAAGGACGACCTTTTGTTATGCTTGCGCCGGGATAAGCGGAATAGAGTCATTATGCAAGCCTGGTATTTACTGTACTGCAAACGCGGGCAACTTCAGCGAGCTCAGGAACATCTGGAGCGACAGTCGGTTAACTGCGTGACGCCGATGATCACCCTCGAGAAAATAGTGCGTGGCAAAAGAACGCCTGTCAGTGAGCCACTGTTCCCCAATTATATGTTCGTCGAGTTCGATCCTGAAGTCATCCATACCACGACAATCAACGCTACCCGCGGGGTCAGCCATTTTGTCCGTTTTGGCGCAAACGCGGCGACCGTTCCATCATCCGTTATTCATCAGCTTTCCATTGCCAGCCCTGAGGGGATAACCGATCCACAAACGCCTTATCCTGGTGACAGCGTGCTGATCACCGAAGGCGCATTCGAAGGCCTGGAGGCTATTTTTACTGAGCCAGATGGTGAAGCACGCTCAATGCTGCTGCTTAATCTGCTGAACAAGCAGATTAAGCATAGCGTTAAAAACACAGAATTCCGCAAGGTCTGATGCTTAAAACTGAATGCGAAACAACGCTTTGACATTAGCATCGGTATAACTTTCCAGCTGTTCAGGATCCTCGCCGCGCCAGTATGCCACGCGTTCCAGAATATGCTTAAGCAGTGCGGGTTCATTGCGCCGTGACGCAGGTTTCGGCCGGATATCGCGTGGTAACAACCATGGCGCATCGGTTTCAATCATCAGCCGGTCAGCAGGAATAAAGGGCAACAGTTCCCTGAGTTCCAGTCCGCGACGCTCATCGCAAACCCAGCCGGTAATGCCGACGTATAACCCGCGATCAATACACTGCTGCATCTCCTCACGTGTACCGGTAAAGCAATGCACGACTGCGCCCGGAAGCTTATCCAGCCAGGGTTCCAGCAAGGCCATAAAGCGTGGGTGGGCATCCCGACAGTGAAGGAAAACCGGCATACTGCGTTCGGCGGCTATCGCCAGTTGCGCACTGAATGCGGCTTCCTGTGCCTGTGGCGTAGAATAGTTACGATTGAAATCCAGGCCGCATTCGCCAATTGCCACCACTTCCGGCTGCGTTGACAGCGCATAAATAGCATCAGCAACGTCCTGGCTCCAGCTGCTACTGTCGTGAGGATGAACGCCAGCCGTTGACCAGCATCCTTCTAATTGCGTCGCCATCCGCTGCGCCTGCTCACTTTCATGTAGATTGGTGCCGGTTAACAGCATTCCTTTGACGCCTGCGCGCTGCGCACGTTCGACAACATCCATATAATCGTTGGCAAACTGCGAACTGGTCAGATTTACACCGATATCAAACATAGTATTCCCTACAAAAAACCGCCCTTTTTGGGCGGTTAACATTACTCTTCGCTTTCTGTTTCCTGCTCTGCATCATCGTGGCGGGTGCGACGTTTGCCAACGTAGAAGCGGGAGAAAAACAGGCCCACTTCAAACAGACAGTACATCGGGATCGCCAGCAACGTCTGCGAAAAAACGTCCGGCGGCGTCAACAGCATCCCGACGACAAATGCGCCAACCAGCACATAAGGACGTTTGGCACGCAGATCTTCAGGCGTGGTTATACCCAACCAGCAGATAAGAATAATGGCGACAGGAACTTCAAATGCCACGCCAAAGGCCATGAACAGCGACATAACAAAGCTCAGATAGCTGCTAATATCCGTCGAAACCTGTACCCCTTCTGGCGCGGTGTGCGTCAGAAAACCAAACGCCAGCGGGAAGACGACAAGGTAGGCAAACGCCATACCGATATAAAATAGCAGCGTACTGGAGACCAGCAGCGGCATGACCAGGCGGCGTTCGTGCTTATAGAGTGCAGGCGCAACGAAAGCCCAGACCTGATAGAGGATCACCGGTGCGGATAAAATGACCGATACCATGAAGGTCAGTTTTATCGGGGTAAAAAACGGCGATGCCACATCGGTGGCAATCATTGTTGCGCCCAGCGGCATTTGCTTAATCAGCGGTGCGGCGACCAGGTGGTAAATGTCATTAGCAAAGTACACCAGCGCCAGGAAAATGGCGACAACGGCAATAATGCTGTTAAGCAGGCGCTTGCGCAGTTCAATAAGATGCGCGATAAGCGGTTGAGTATCTTCTACGGCCATGTTTACGATTTATCACTTGAAGAAGAGGATGAGTCAGAAACCGGTGCGGCTACCGGCTTTTTTGCCAGCGTAACGGGAGCATCACTCGCCTGTGCCTCAGGCTGTAGAGGAGACTGCTCCTCGGCGCTGGCCTGATGTACTGCGGTTGCAGGGGTAACGCCTTCATGCTGTGCTTCGTTGCCTTTTACCAGCGGATTATGGATGGTATGGGCTTCGTCACTCTCTTTCTCAGGATCGTGAGCGCTGTAAGAACGTTTCATAGATTCCGCCGCTTCCCGCAGTTCATCCATTGAGGCTTTCAGCTCAGGCGATAAATTATTGAGGCTGGCCTTCTCCACTTTCTTCAGGCTGTCCTGAAGCTCCTGGAGCTTTAATTCCTGCGCCAGCTCATTTTGCACTGTTGAGGCCAGAGAGCGCATTGCGCGGATCCAGCCGACAACCGTTTTGACAGCGACCGGCAGACGTTTTGGCCCGAGAACAATCAGGCCAATCACGAATACCAGTAGCAGTTCACTAAATCCAATCTCGAACACGAATTACACCTGCTTGTCGTCGTGGCGTTTAATCTCTTCTTTTTTGGCCTCTTCCTGCTTTTCAGTCAGCGTTTTCGCCGTGAAATCAGCATCCTGAGAAGACGTATTCGGCTTGTCGTCATCGCTCATTGCTTTTTTAAAGCCTTTGATCGAAGACCCCAGATCGGACCCCAGAGAACTGAGTTTCTTGGTACCAAACAGCAATACCACGATAACCACGATAATCAATAACTGCCAAATGCTAATACCACCCATACAAAATCCTCACTATCAACTCGCAGGACGGCGAGCGTGAATAACTAAGCAGATCGCATAGCATTTGCGATCGCGATACAAAATTTAGCGCGTTTTACGCCAGCCAACGAGCCACGAGACAATGCCAGCGGCAATAAGCCATGCAGGCATCATTTCCCACTCGGGCCGATTAATCAACAGCAACGTGCCGCTCAGAATCAATGTTGCCCCGATACCAAATAAATAGCGGGACTGGCCTTGCCGCACGTGATTGGCCTGTAATTCAACGGCTATTTTATCAACACTGTACTGCAATTGCTTGTGCTGGCGCAGGCTGTTGTAGATCAGTTCAGGTAATTCCGGCATTTTCTCAATCCAGAACGGTGCTTTTTCTTTGCAGGCTCTAATCAACGACGGAATGCCGACCTGATCCTTAATCCATGTCTCAAGGAAAGGTTTCGCCGTTTTCCACAGATCCAGCTGCGGGTAAAGCTGTCTGCCCACGCCTTCAACATAAAGCAGCGTTTTTTGCAGCAGCACCAGCTGCGGCTGCACTTCCATGTTGAAGCGGCGCGCCGTGTTAAACAGATTCAGCAGTACGTGACCAAACGAAATTTCAGCCAGCGGTTTCTCAAAGATAGGTTCGCAGACGGTGCGTATGGCAAACTCAAACTCTTCAACGTTGGTGTCCGGCGGTACCCAGCCAGAATCGACGTGAAGCTCAGCCACTTTGCGATAATCGCGGTTGAAAAAGGCGATAAAATTCTCTGCCAGATAGCGCTTATCTTCTTTGTTCAGCGACCCTACGATGCCGCAATCAATACCAATATATTGCGGATCTTCCGGATGTTCATAGCTGACGAAAATATTGCCCGGATGCATATCCGCATGGAAGAAGCTGTCGCGGAAAACCTGGGTAAAGAAAACCTGAACACCACGCTCGGCCAGCAGTTTCATGTTAGTGCCATGCTGCTCCAGCTGGGCAACATCGGAAATAGGAATGCCGTAAATACGCTCCATTACCAGCATGTTCTGGCTACAGTAGTCAGAATAAACTTCCGGCACATACAGCATTGGACTGTTTTCAAAATTGCGGCGTAGCTGAATGGCATTTGCCGCTTCGCGCAGCAAATCAAGCTCATCAATCAGCGTCTTTTCGTACTCGCGCACCACTTCCATCGGACGCAAACGACGGCCGTCCGGTAATAGCCGTGGTACCCAGCGTGCCAGCCGGTGAATAAGTTTCATATCGGCTTTGATGACCGGCAGAATATCCGGGCGGATCACTTTGATGACCACCTTTTTACCGGTTTCTTTTAGCGTCGCCGTATGAACCTGAGCAATCGAAGCCGATGCCAGCGGGTTGATATCGAAATCGTCAAACCATGTTTCTACCGGTCTGTCACCCATCGCTTTTTCGATCTGCTGCTTAGCAAGTCTACCGTCAAAGGGAGCCACTTTATCCTGTAGCAGGGCGAGCTGATCGGCAATCAGCGGCGGGAAAAGATCGCGACGTGTTGAGAGCATTTGCCCGAACTTAATCCACACCGGACCAAGCTCCTGCAATGCCAGCCGCAGACGTTCGCCTAACTGCCGATCTTTATGCCGGTTGGGCATCCAGAATAGCGTACGCCGCCAGAGCCTTAGCGGCAACGTCAGGCGCATTCTTGGGATCAGCTCATCGAGTCCATAACTCAAAAATGTCTGGATGATAAAATACAGGCGGCGAACTTCACCTGGCGTCATTTGTCCTCCAGTTTTTCCAGCCGTGTCGTTAGATTATCTGCTGCACGTTCGACGGCAGCGACTTCTTCAGCAAACCATACAACTTCCAGCGCGCCGGGCGCCAGACGCCACTCTTCTGTCAGCGCATCAGCGACATACCTCTGCTGACGCCGCGCACTGTGATTAAGAAAGGTCGCTCCGCGCCGTAAAACCCGGCTTATGCCTTCAGCCGCGATATCGCCGGTCCATGGAGCCAGTAATTCCGCCGGGTCCAGTTCTGCCAAATCGCTTAGGGCAACAAAATTTTGTACCACCTGAATGTCGCCGTTAACGTCCAGCTCGCCGCTACGGATTAACGCAGTGAGCTGCTGGCGATCGCGCAGTTTTGGCAATACGCTCAGGCGAGTGGTTACCGTACAGTCCGCTTCACCTTCCCACTCACCCAGCACATCGACCTGCCGCTCGCTAAAGCAAAGCACCAGCGGCGATGAGAACTCTTTCAGCACAACGCGTAATACTTTCCCGTGCAGACGCTGACGAGCAGGTTTCAGGCCGCGCTCACGCCACAAAAAGGCGTTGAGGGCATTCTCTACGCCCGCAGTGATTAAAGGTTTGAACGGCATGACGCTCTCCTGTTAAAACTTATAGCCACGGTGCAGCGCTACAATACCCGCCGTCAGGTTGTAGTAGTTTACGTTTTCCATTCCGGCATCTTCCATCATCGCTTTCAGGGTCTCCTGGTCGGGATGCATACGGATAGATTCGGCCAGATAACGGTAGCTTTCCGCATCATTGGCGACCATTTGACCGATACGCGGCAACACGTGAAATGAGTAAGCATCATAGGCTTTACTAAGCGGATCGATAATCGGCTTCGAAAATTCCAGCACCAGTAAACGTCCGCCCGGCTTAAGTACGCGGTACATGGAACGCAGCGCTTTTTCTTTGTCGGTAACGTTACGCAGCCCAAAAGAGATAGTGATGCAGTCGAAGGTATTATCCGGGAACGGCAGCGCCTCGGCATTAGCCTGAACGTACTCAACGTTACCGACGATGCCCAAATTGCGCAGTTTTTCACGCCCCATTTTCAGCATTGAGTCATTAATGTCGGCCAGCACTACCCGGCCAGTCTCACCGACGAGGCGAGAGAATTTTGCCGTCAGGTCGCCTGTTCCCCCTGCCAGATCCAGCACGGTTTGGCCGCGACGTACGCCACTGCAATCAATGGTGTAGCGCTTCCACAGACGATGAATGCCGAATGACATCAGATCGTTCATGACATCATATTTTGCAGCTACCGAATGGAATACATGCGCCACCATGTCAGCTTTCTGTGCGCTGGCGACAGTCTGAAAACCAAAATGCGTCGTATCCTGAGAATTCTCGTCCATCTTAAGGCCTGCTTATCAAGAAATTGTTCGTAAAGTGTAACAGATCGAGGGCATTTCCCCTATGACTCAACCACCACGAGGAAAGGAGTTTAGCGCATGGATCGCGGCGTTTCTGTCGGGCACTGGCTCTCATCATTGGCCTCTGCTCCTGAGCGTAGTCGAAACTCCTCATCCTGCGCGGTTGCCTGCTCGGTTAAATCCGGATTTATCTCGCGCTTAATCTCGACGCCAAGCGCACGAAAAGCCTCTGCCTGCGCCAGCACGTTGCCGCGTCCCGATGTCAGTTTTTTCATGGCCTGACGGTAGTTATCCTGCGCTTTATCAAGACTCTGGCCGATGGACGACATGTCGTCCACAAACAGGCGCATTTTGTCATACAGGCGGCTGGCACGATCGGCGATGTGCTGTGCGTTGCGGCTTTGATGCTCATAACGCCACAGATTTGCAATGGTGCGTAGCGCCACCAGTAATGTAGTCGGGCTGACTAACATAATATTATTTTTCAGCGCTTCGGTGATAAGTTCCGGCTGCCGGTCAATGGCGAGTAAAAATGCCGGTTCAACGGGGATGAACATCAGCACATAGTCAAGACTGCGCAGCCCCGGAAGCTGCTGATAATCTTTGCGACTGAGCAGACGAATATGGTTGCGAACGGAGGCAATATGCTCCTGAAGCGCGGCTTCACGGGTATAGTCTTCTTCAGCATTGAAATAGCGCTCATAAGCTACCAGGGTCATTTTGGCATCAACCACGACATCTTTGCCTTGCGGCAGGCGAACAATCACGTCAGGCTGCATACGCGAGCGGGTGTCGGTTTCGATACTCACCTGCGTTTCATATTCATGACCGTTGCGCAGCCCGGAAGCTTCCAGCACGCGGGTCAGCACTACCTCACCCCAGTTCCCCTGCGCTTTGTTATCGCCCTTTAATGCACGCGTTAGATTCAGCGCTTCCTGCGCCATTTGTGCATTAAGCTGCTGGAGATTACGAATTTCATGCGCCAGCGTATGTCTTTCCCGCGCTTCCTGACCAAAGCTGTCCTGCACCTGACGACGAAAGCCGTCGAGCTGATCGCGCAGCGGCGTGAGCAACCCGTGCAGGCTTTGCCGGTTTTGCTCGTCTACGCGCCGGTTGCTGTGTTCGAAGATGCGATTTGCCAGATTTTCAAACTGTTCACTGAGCCGTTGCTCGCTGTTGATCATTTGGCGGGTTTTATCCTGCGAGGCCTCAAGACGCGTGGTGACCTCGCGCAAATCAGCCTCCATTGAGGTATTAATTTCCCGCAGGCTGCGCAGTTCATTATTCAGCAGGTCGCACTCATCGCGCCAGTGACTGTGCTGGGCAATCTGCTGTTTTGCCGCACTTAGTTCGCCAAAAATATCGCGCTGTTCAGCGAGGATATCGGCCTGCTGCTGCGCGGCGCGGTAGCTTGCTGCCAGCCAGCCGACGACGATCCCCGCCAGCATGAGTAGCACGCTGATAATGATTGCGCTGTCCATTTACCCTCCCGCATGATTCATTCCTCATGCAAAATACGGGCTTGCTGTATAAACGTCCAGCCTAAACGGTTTTTCTGCGAGGCTTTACGCAAAAAGAAAGGGCCGAACGTGTCGGCCCCTGGTAAAACAAAAGAAAATTTAGAGAAGGCGACGGGCGGCTTCAACCACAATTTTCACCGCGTGGCTTTCGGTTTGTTTCATGGTTTCAGCGTTCGGAATTTCCTGCTGGGTACGATTAACAATCACACCGGCAACCATTCCCGCGCGCAGGCCCTGGCTGGAGCACATGGTCAGCAGGGTCGCAGATTCCATTTCATAGTTCATGACGCCCATGGACTGCCACTCTTCCATAGAGCCTTTGAAACGGCTAACGACACGTCCGGAAAGGGTATCGTAGCGCTCCTGACCTGGATAGAAGGTGTCAGAAGACGCGGTAACACCAATGTGCGTTGTCGCACCAATCGATTTTGCAGCCTCGACCAGGGCAGTGGTACATGCGAAGTCGGCAACAGCCGGGTATTCCATTGGCGCGAAGTGCAGGCTGGCACCGTCCAGACGGACAGACGCGGTAGTGACCAGAACATCACCCACATTAATGTGGGGCTGGATAGCACCGGTCGTGCCTATACGCAGGAAGGTACGAATACCGAGCTGCGCCAGCTCTTCAACGGCGATAGAGGTAGAAGGTCCGCCAATACCGGTAGAACAAATAATGATGGCTTTACCGTCAAGTTCAGCACGCCAGGAGGTAAATTCGCGATGCGATGCCAGTTTAACCGGCTTATCCATCAGCGCGGCGATTTTTTCCACACGCTCAGGATCGCCCGGGACGATAGCCAGCGTAGCCCCTTGTAGATCGTTTTTGGTGAGGCCGAGATGAAAAACATCAGACTTGGACATAAAAAGACTCCTCTGTGGGTCGGTTTGTCAGAAGAAGCAAAAAGGTACTCTACAGAAGTGACCGGAATAATTTCGTGACCCGAGTCACTCATGAGAAATCTTGTTGCAGTTTATTTCTACGCAATAGTGACATGCATCACACTAATGTACCGAAATAGCGTAACCATCAACATGATGAATTGTCCTTTAACGCGGAAAATTACAGATGCGGGGTCTATAGTTAACACTGCGCTAATACTGGGTACGGAGAATGCCATGACTACAGATCGCCAGCCGGGTTTTGCCCCTGCCGCCTCACCCCATGCTTCCACTCTTGTTCGCACGCCCGAAGAGGCAATTGCGACGGGTGACACGACGATCCCGACGCAGGGCGAAAATATGCCCGCTTATTATGCTCAACCTAAGGACGCAAAAGAGCCGCTTCCTGTCATTATCGTAGTGCAGGAAATTTTCGGCGTACATGAGCATATTCGCGATTTATGTCGTCGCCTTGCGCTGGAAGGTTATCTGGCGATTGCCCCGGAACTCTATTTTCGTCAGGGCGATCCCAACGCGTATAACGATATCCCGACGCTGTTTAAAGAGCTGGTATCCCACGTCCCGGATGCGCAGGTGATGGCAGATTTGGATCATGTCGCAAACTGGGCAGCACGCAACGGCGGCGACGCTCATCGGTTGGGCACTACCGGTTTTTGCTGGGGTGGAAGGATCGCCTGGCTGTATGCCGCACATAACCCACAGCTGAAAGCTGCGGTGGCCTGGTATGGCAAAGTGACTGGCGATAAGACGTTAACCTCGCCTGTCCATCCTGTTGATGTCGCCCATAACTTAAGCGCCCCGGTGCTCGGCCTTTACGGCGCGCAGGATGAAAGCATTCCTCAGGAAACCCTCGAAAACATGCGCCAGGCACTGAATGCGGCGAATGCGACGGGAGAAATTATTGTCTATCCGCAGGCCGGGCACGCGTTCAATGCCGACTATCGTTCGAGTTATCATGAGGCGTCGGCTACTGATGGCTGGCAGAGAATGCTGGCGTGGTTTACCCGCTACCTCGATAAATAAGAAAACGCCAGCCCACAGGCTGGCGTCTGTTTTTTATTGTGCCTGACGCAAATTCTGCGCGGCTTTCACCATATTCGCCAGCGCGCTTCGGGTTTCTGGCCAGCCGCGGGTTTTCAGGCCGCAGTCCGGGTTAACCCACAGGCGCCCGGCAGGAATACGCCGGGCGGCTTTTTCCAGCAGCGCTTCAATCCACTCCACACTCGGCACATTCGGCGAGTGAATATCGTAGACCCCCGGCCCGATTTCATTCGGATAGTCGAATTCTTCGAAAGACTCCAGCAGCTCCATGTCTGAACGCGAGGTTTCGATGGTAATGACATCGGCATCCAGTGCGGCAATAGAATCCATGATGTCGTTAAACTCGCAATAACACATATGCGTATGGATCTGAGTGTCGTCCTGCGCGACGGCGGCATTAATGCGGAAGGCTTCAACACCCCATTGCAGATAAGCATCCCAGTCGCTGCGCTTGAGCGGCAAACCTTCGCGCAGTGCAGGCTCGTCAATCTGAATGATGCCAATACCTGCCGCTTCCAGATCGGCAACCTCATCACGCAATGCCAGCGCGATTTGTTTGGCGATGGTTTCGCGGCTGACATCTTCACGCGGGAAGGACCAGCAGAGGATCGTTACCGGACCGGTTAACATGCCCTTGACGGGTTTATCAGTCAGAGACTGGGCGTACTTCGCCCATTCAACGGTGATCGCTTGCGGACGGCTGATGTCGCCAATAACCACCGGCGGCTTCACGCAGCGGGAGCCATAGCTCTGTACCCAGCCGTTTTGGGTAAAAATAAACCCGTCCAGATGTTCGCCGAAATACTCCACCATGTCGTTACGCTCGGCCTCGCCGTGGACCAGCACATCCAGCCCCAGACGCTCCTGCTCGACAATCGCCTGTTTAATATGCTCAGCAATGCCCGTACGGTAGTGGCTGGCGTCGAGGTTGCCTTTTTTGAAGTCCAGACGCAGGCCGCGAATTTCCGTGGTCTGCGGGAATGACCCTATAGTGGTGGTCGGCCAGGCGGGCAGATTAAACCGCGCACGCTGGGCTTCAGCACGCACCGTGTAGGCGCTGGCACGCTGGCTGTCCTGAGCAGTAATGCCAGCCAGACGCGTCTGTACCGCCGCGTTATGTACGCGGCCAGAGTGACGGCGAGCCTGAATCGGTGCGCTCCATGCGTCAATCGCGGTGGTGTCGCGACGGTTCAACGCATCGCGCAGCAGGGCTAACTCCTCGCATTTTTGCAGCGCAAAGGCGAACCAGCTTTTTACTTCTTCATCCAGGCGAGTCTCAACGCTCAGATCGATGGGGCTGTGCAGCAGCGAGCAGGAAGACGCCACCCACAGCTCGCGCTTATCTGCGATGTCTTTAATCTGCGCATATTTTTCCGTGAGATCCGCCCGCCAGACGTTACGACCATTGATAAGGCCAGCAGACAATAACCAGTCGGACGGTAAACGCGCATGCAGTTCAGCGACATCATCCTTACCGTGTACCAGATCGACATGCAGGCCCTGGACCGGCAGTGCAGAAATGGTATTAAGATTGGCAGAGATACCTTCAAAATAGGTGGTTAACAGCAATTTGACCTGACCGTTGAGCGCGTCATAAGCTGGTTTAAACGCATCCAGCCATTCCTGAGGCAGCTCCAGCACCAGCGCAGGCTCATCAATCTGCACCCATTCAATACCGCGACTGGCCAGTTCTGCCAGCACCTGCTGATAGACCGGGAGAATGTCGTTTAGGAGGCTCAGACGATCAAACTGCTCGCCTTTGACTTTACCCAGCCACAGGTAAGTGACTGGCCCCAGCAACACTGGTTTTACCTTATGGCCCAGCGCCAGCGCTTCATCGACCTCGTCCAGCAGCTGTGTCCAGGTCAGCTTGAACTGCTGACCCTTAACGAACTCTGGCACCATGTAGTGGTAGTTGGTGTTAAACCATTTGGTCATTTCGGCAGCCGCAGCGGGTTCACCTGTCGGCGCACGTCCTCGACCAATGCGGAACAGCGTATCGATATCGACCGACCCGTCTTTGTTCTGATGACGAGCCGGTACGTTGCCAAGTAGCAGGCTGGTGGTCAGAACATGGTCGTACCAGGCGAAATCCCCTACTGGAAGCACATCCACGCCCGCTGCTTTTTGCTGCTCCCAGTGGCGGGCACGCAGTTCACGGCCCACCGCCAGCAGATCGTCACGCGAACTGTTACCTGCCCAGTAGCTCTCCTGCGCTTTTTTTAGCTCACGGCGCAGGCCGATACGGGGAAAACCGAGGGTGTGATTTAAAATTGTCATGATATGCCCCTTATGGAATTTTTAGTATTTAGCCGTCCAGATGTTTACACATCCATAATGTGAAGGTACTGTATATTGCTCAAGCGCAATTTATTCATGCTGAAGTGAAGGACTTTCATGATCGAGATTAAACATCTGAAAACGCTACAAGCGTTGCGAAGCTGCGGATCGCTGGCTGCGGCAGCAGCCACGTTGCATCAGACCCAGTCAGCTCTCTCGCACCAGTTCAGCGATCTGGAACAGCGCCTTGGCTTTCGCTTATTTGTCCGTAAAAGCCAGCCGTTACGCTTCACGCCGCAGGGCGAGGTATTATTGCAACTGGCCAATCAAATTCTGCCGCAAATCAGCCGGGCGCTGCAGGCGTGTAATGAGCCGCAGCAAACCACGTTGCGGATCGCTATTGAATGCCATAGCTGTATTCAATGGTTAACCCCGGCGCTTGAAAATTTTCGCGCGAAATGGCCGCAGGTGGAGATGGATTTTAAATCCGGCGTGACGTTTGATCCGCAGCCCGCGCTACAGCAAAGCGAACTGGATCTGGTGATGACCTCTGACATTCTGCCGCGCAGCGGTCTGCATTATTCGCCAATGTTTGATTTTGAGGTGCGTCTGGTACTGGCTCCGGATCATCCGCTGGCAGCAAAAGCCCGCATCACACCGGAAGATTTAGCCTGCGAAACCCTGCTGATTTATCCGGTACAGCGCAGCCGACTCGACGTCTGGCGACATTTCCTGCAACCCGCAGGTATTAGTCCGCAGTTAAAAAGCGTGGATAATACATTGCTGCTGATTCAGATGGTGGCAGCCCGGATGGGTGTGGCCGCGCTGCCGCACTGGGTGGTGGAGAGTTTTGAACGCCAGGGTCTGGTGGCGACCAGGACCCTGGGCGAGGGATTATGGAGCCGGCTGTACGCCGCCGTGCGCGACGGCGAACAGCGCCAGCCGGTAGTCGAGGCGTTTATTCGCTCGGCGCGGAATCATGCCTGCGATCATCTGCCGTTTGTCCGGAGCGCGGAGCGACCCAGCAGCGATGCACCCACAGTGAAATCAGGATCACAACCGCACCCGTAATAAACGTCGGCCAGTGCGGTTGTTGATGCCAGATGGCCAGATTGACCAGCAGTCCCGCCGGGACATGCATATTGTTCATGATGCCCAGGGTGCCGGCATCCACCTGCGTTGCGCCGACGTTCCACATAAAATAGCCAATCCCCGAGGCCACAACCCCAAGGAAGACCAGAATGCTCCATTGCAGCGGAGTTTCCGGCATTTTCTGGGCATTCCCCAGTAGCGACCATCCCACTATCGCCACCAGAAGCGCGCCCACGTAAAACCAGGCGAAGGCGTTATGCTGTGGCATCGGCCGGGTTTCCATCAGGCGCTTATATCCCACCATGCCGATAGCAAAACTGATGTTGGAAAGCTGTACCAGCAGCAGCCCGGTCCAGAAATGATCGGTAACCTGGTTATAACGAATAATCCCTGCGCCAATCACTGCCAGCAGCGCGCTAAACAGGTAACCCCAGCGTAAAGGGCGTTTACTCATCAGATCGTAAATCAGCGTGATATACAGCGGCGTCAGCACGGTAAACAGCAGCAGTTCAGAAACGGTCAGATACAGGTAAGCCCGGAAGCTTAACATGTACATAATGCCTAACTGCATCGCGCCAACCAGCATATACAGGCCAAGTGTTTTTGCACTGTGTCCGCGGGTGCGCAGAAACGGCAGGAATACCAGTGCAGCCAGCCCGACACGGACCAGCACCGCGAAATAGCTGTCTACATGCCCGGCAACATACTCGCCAAACAGGCTGAAAGAGAAAGCCCACAAAATAGTGGTGATAATAAGAAGCGCCACAATGAATGTCTCACAGAGTAAAGATCACCCATTGTAGCGAAGAGAGAGGTTGACAACTGACTAATAAATAATCACTTGAGATAAAGCTGGCGTAAATATACCGGCACGGCGTTATCGGCGTTGGTGCCAATCACTTCCAGCTTAGGGTACATATCTTTCAGGCGCTGGTGCGCATTAGACATAATGCAACCTTTGCCCGCCATGCTGAGCATCTCCGCATCATTCATGCCATCACCAAACGCAATACAATCCTGTAACCCGTATCCCATTGCGCCAGCAACGGCCTCCAGCGCATGTCCTTTCGATACGCCGCCCGCCATCACTTCCAGACAGGTCAGCGTGGAGAAACTCACGTTCACCCGATCGCCCCAGCGGGCATTAATGGCCTGCTCAAGCGGCAAAAGCTGTTCATGATCGGGGCTGGTGAAAAACACCTTGCTGATCCCTTGCGGCTCCAGCAGCCCCGGCTCATACAGCGTATAGTTGAAGATTGCTTCTTTAAAAAACCGCATCTCTTCGGGACGATGGCGATTCATAAACCACTCATCATCGCGATAAACGTTGGTCACGATATCCGGATTGGTATGCACCACGCCGAAAAGATCGGCAGCAATATCGCTGTCCAGATTATGCGTAAAAACCAGATTACCGTCAGTATCATGCACCCGCGCACCGTTTGAGGTGATCATATACGCTTTAATTTCAAGGGCGTCGCGAATTTGCCCGACATCAATATGGTGGCGACCGGTGGCAAAAACAAAGTTAACGCCCTGCGCAGTCAGCAGCTTTAGCGTTTCTTTAGCAAAAGGAGACAAACGGTGGTCGGGAGAGAGTAGCGTACCATCTAAATCGGATGCAACAACCTGATACATAAGAAAATTCAACCTCTGGTCAGTAAAGGAGTAATCAATGGTGTCGATCGAAAAAGTCGACGATGGCATGTAGCGCGACTGAGCGCATGGCGTCCTTTTCAAACAGGATCTCATGATATGCGCCTTCTATGACAAGCGGTTTACCTCCCTCGCAAGGATGGCCCGCCGCGGCGCGAATAGTACAGAAACGGTCGTGAACGCGATTATCGACAACGCGCTCTTCTTCCGCCTGAAGCAGCAGCATCGGAGTGGCGTCATCACCTGCGCCAGCCAGGACCTGCTCACCCGCCAGAATGCCTTCCCGTACCCAGTGATGAGTAGGTCCACCCATGCGTAATTTTGGCTCATCCGCATAAAAACGCAGGTTGCGCCGGTAGCGTGCGCGACTGTGGGTTAGTACGTTAACGCTAAACGGCAGCGCGTGCCAGCGCCCGGTTCCCAGCGCGTAGCTCTCCCGAAAACGCTGATGGCCCTCAGCCCAGTCGAGGATCTGCCGTACCATCCAGTCCGGCAGATGAATGATAATACCGAACATCGGCGCGCATAGCGCAATAGCGTCACAGGCGCCCGGCGTACGCTGTAAAAATAGTGTAGCAATAGTCCCGCCCATCGAGTGCGCCAGAATATAACGCTTACGCCAGGGGCCTGGCTGGACTTCCTGCTCCCAGAATGCGGCAAAATCGTCAACGTAGTCGCTAAAATTAACCACATGGCCGCGATGCGTATCCGATAGCATACGGCCTGAATGCCCTTGCCCCCGATGGTCGATGATGAGCACATCAAATCCCATGTGGAACAGGTCATAGGCCAGTTCTGCATATTTCACGTAGCTTTCGATTCGGCCCGGACAAACCACGATAACGCGGTCATTTTCCGGCGCATGAAAACGCACAAAGCGAACCGGGATGTTATCTACACCGGTAAATTCCGCCTCCTCCCGTTGCCGCCAGAAATCAGTTAGCGGCCCCATAGAAAAAGCCGCAAACGCGTTTTCTCTCGTTTCCCAGTTCCTTTTTTGCCGAAACATCGGGTTTCCACCCCTGCTCACCGTGTAAAATCGTTTTTTATATGATTCATCGCACAACGCGACGACACCAGGTTATTGTGGCATAAAAATAAACACGCAGGGAATTTCTCATGACTTTCGAATGGTGGTTTGCCTATCTGCTAACATCAATAATTCTTAGCCTTTCACCGGGCTCTGGCGCCATCAATACTATGACCACCGCCATCAGTCATGGCTATCGCGGTGCCGCGGCCTCGATTGCCGGTTTACAAACCGGGCTGGGTATTCATATTGTGCTGGTAGGCGTAGGTCTCGGGACGCTATTTTCACGTTCTCTGCTGGCGTTTGAGATCCTGAAATGGGCAGGTGCCGCGTATCTTATCTGGCTCGGCATTCAACAGTGGCGTACGGCAGGCTCGCTGGATCTTAATACACTCGCACAATCGCAATCGCGCGGACGACTGTTTAAACGGGCGGTCTTCGTCAATCTGACCAATCCCAAGAGCATTGTTTTCCTGGCCGCACTGTTTCCCCAGTTTATTATGCCCGCGCAGCCGCAGATTGCGCAGTATGTGGTGCTTGGCGTCACCACTGTTGTCGTCGATATCATTGTGATGATTGGTTACGCCACCCTGGCAAAGCACATCGCTGCGTGGATCAAGGGACCAAAGCAGATGAAGGCCATGAATCGGGTATTCGGTTCGCTGTTTATGATGATAGGCGCGCTGCTGGCTTCAGCCCGCCACGCCTGAAGAGAGCGCGCATTTTCCATTAATATGTTGCCGCGAGTCGCATAACGTTGCGGGATACATCGCAAGCGGTGAAAGACATTTTCTTTCCGCGTAGCCGACCTGCCTGACCAGTGCCAGAATGCCGTCCAGGATCGTTATACAGGGACGGCACAACATGGCAAAAGCCACTACACCGCATGATGCGGTTTTCAAAACCTTTCTCTCACAGGTTGAAACAGCGCGAGATTTTATCCAGTTACACCTACCTGCGAAGTTACTTAGCCTTTGCGACCTTAGTACATTGCAGCTGGAGTCCAGTAGCTTTGTCGAAGATGATTTACGCCAGTATTACAGCGATATTCTCTATTCGCTGACGACCGCTGACGGCCAGGGCTATATACATATAGTAATTGAGCATCAAAGTTCGCCCGACAAGCATATGGCGTTTCGCCTGATACGTTATGCCATCGCGGCCATGCAGCGCCACCTGGAGGCAGGGCATACCCGATTACCGCTGGTTATTCCTGTTTTGTTTTACCAGGGTGAACGCAGTCCTTATCCATACTCAATGAACTGGCTTGATGATTTTCACGACCCAATGATTGCCCGACATGTGTACGGTGGTGCATTTCCGCTGGTAGATATTACCGTTATCCCTGACGATGACATCATGCTTCACCGCAGCATGGCGGCATTAACGCTGGTGCAAAAGCATATTCGCCGGCGTGACATGCTCCGTCTGCTGGACCTGCTTGCTGAGCTTTTGATGATGGAGCAGATGAGCAGACAACAAATAATGGCGCTGGTAAACTACATGATGCTTGCAGGAGAAAAAAAGAGTATTCAACCGTTATTATACGAACTGGCACAGCGGGTGCCGAAACATGGAGAGACACTGATGACCATGGCAGAAGAATTGCTTCAGGAGGGCATCCAGCAGGGTAAGCGTAACACCCTTCTGGAGGTGGCAAAATCCATGCTAGAGCATGGTATGAATAAAGCCACGATCGTGGAAATCACCGGCCTGTCACAGGACGAACTGCAGCAGCTTGAACAGTAAAAATGACCCACCCGATAAATGCCGGGTGGGCCGGTTGTTAGCGCGAAATAATCAGGTGAATACCGAAGCCTGCAAACAACACGCCGGCAAACCCATCAATCCATTTCGCCAGACGCTGATAGCCGCGACGCATAGTCGGTAGCGCAAACAGACTGGCAACCAGCGTAAACCACGCCAGCGTTTCAATGGCGATTAACACAAAAATGCCCCAGCGCTCAGGCGCGCCTACACTGTCGCTAACAAAAAGCGAGAAAACGGAGCCGAAGTAAATAATCGCTTTGGGATTGGCCAGATTGGTCATTAATCCTTTGAGGAAACTGCGCCCGCTTGCCGCCAGTTCAACCTTCGGCGCTGGCGCATCGACGGCGTCTTTTTTCAACGCGCCGCGCAGCATCTGATAGCCCATCCAGCAAAGATACAGACCACCACCCACCATAATAATGTTATGCAGCCAGGCCATTTTTTCGAGGATCAGATGCAGGCCCAACAGGGCGACGCCTGCCCACACCATGACGCCACAGGTAATACCCAATACGCCCATCATGGCTTCTTTACGGGAGCGGCTGACAGCCGTTTGGGAGACAAAGAAAAAGTCAGGGCCGGGGCTCATCAGGGCAATAAAATGCACAAAAGCCACGGTGAGGAATAACATCAACATGATTAACTCACGAGGAAATGGTTAGTGAGCTATCATCCTGCCACTTTTTGAGTCGGCTGACTACTCATCGTCATCACCATCCACGTGCGAGCGGATGAGCGCCATAAACTCTTTACCAAAACGCTCCAGTTTACGTACGCCAACGCCGTTGACGCTGAGCATTTCGCTGGGTGAAAGCGGCATCTGCTCGGCCATTTCGATAAGCGTTGCGTCGTTAAAGACCACGTAAGGCGGAATATTTTCTTCGTCAGCGATGGCCTTACGCAACTTACGCAGCTTGGCAAATAACTTGCGATCGTAATTGCCTACTGCCGCTTTCTGCATCACGCGCGGTTTCAGGGCGATAACACGCGGCACGGCGAGCATAAGCGGCTCACCGCGCAATATGGGACGCGCGGCATCCGTTAATTGCAGGGCAGAGTGCTGGGCGATGTTTTGCGTCACCATGCCAAGGTGAATAAGCTGGCGGATCACGCTGACCCAGTGTTCGTGGCTTTTGTCGCGTCCCATGCCATAGACTTTTAGTTTATCGTGATCGAATTCGCGGATGCGCTGATTATTCGCGCCGCGGATCACCTCTACCACATAGCCCATTCCAAAACGCTGGTTAACGCGCCCGACGGTTGAAAGCGCCACCTGAGCATCGTTAGAACCGTCGTACTGTTTCGGCGGGTCGAGACAAATATCGCAGTTGCCGCACGCAGCCTGACGACCTTCACCGAAATAATTGAGCAATACCAGACGACGGCAGGTTTGTGCCTCGGCGAACGCGCCCATTGCGTTCAGTTTATGGCGTTCAATATCCTGAAGTTGTCCGGCAGGCTTCTCTTCCAGACAGCGGCGCAGCCAGGCCATGTCTGCCGGATCGTAAAATAACATCGCTTCCGCTGGCAGTCCGTCACGTCCGGCGCGTCCGGTCTCCTGATAGTAGGATTCAATATTACGCGGGATGTCGAAATGCACGACAAAACGCACGTTGGGTTTATTAATACCCATACCGAAGGCCACGGTCGCTACCACGATTTGCAAATCATCGCGCTGGAATTTCTCCTGCACCTCAGCACGCACGGTGTGTTCCAGCCCGGCGTGATACGCTGCGGCACTAAAACCACGGCTTTGCAGACGCGCGGCGGTGTCCTCTACTTTTGCCCGGCTGTTACAGTAGATAATACCGCACTTGCCGCGCTGCTCCTGGGCATAGCGCAGCAGCTGATCGAGAGGCTTGAACTTTTCCATCAGCATGTAACGAATATTCGGGCGGTCGAAGCTGCTGATTTGAATGAGCGGATCGTTAAGCCCCAGCAGTCTGACAATATCCAGCCGGGTAGTATCGTCCGCTGTTGCGGTTAATGCCATAAACGGCAGCGCAGGAAAACGCTGGCGAAGATGGCCGAGGAGGGCATATTCCGGGCGGAAATCATGGCCCCACTGGGAAATACAGTGCGCTTCATCGACGGCGAGCATCACCGGATTCCAGTGCCCGAGATGATCAAGAAAGTTATCCAGCATCAGGCGTTCTGGTGCAATATAGAGCAAACGAATTTCGCCGTTTCGACAGCCCGCCATCACCTGCTGTTGCTGCTCGCGCGTTTGCGTTGAATTCAAACAGGCGGCTGATACCCCGTTTGCCAGTAGCTGATCGACCTGGTCTTTCATCAGCGAAATCAGTGGAGAGACCACCACGGTCAGCCCGTCGAGCAGAAGAGCAGGGATCTGATAGCACAGCGATTTACCGCCGCCCGTAGGCATAACAACCAGACAATCGCGTCCCGCCAGCGCCGTATGAATAATCTCTTCCTGGCCGGGGCGAAACTGCTGATAGCCAAAGGTTTCCCGTAAAACCTGTTTAGCCAGCGACTCCTGATTCAATACTTCCGCCTGCGCCACATCGACTCCAACCGCCTAAAATAAAAACAGGCGCTATTTTCAGCGCCTGAGAGGGAAACTGCAATGCCTGACACACAATCATTCGAGGCTGTTTCCGGTTTTTTGTAAATTCGCCTGCAAAATCAATATGTCGCCAGGCAATAATTACAGTGAATTAAAAGAGGTCGTTAAGCATTACGCCCACGCCGACCCGCGTTTGATTAAAGTTATAATCAATGAGCGACTCACCGTAGCCGCTGTACACCTGAGTATAAAGGCGTACATGCTTGCTTACCGGGTAGCTTACGCCCAGCTCTGCGCCACCATAGCCGGTATTCCAGTTATATTGACCTTTCGCACTCAGGATGGCATCACCTATCTCATACCCAAGTTTAAGCTGATAATACCCCATATACTTTGTGATATCCGGATTGTCATCCGTACTGCCTATGACGTACCAGGGTTTAACTTCAACCAGCCAGTTACCATTCTGCGCCATTAAACGGGTATAAGCGCGATTCCAGCTGCGTGATGTTGGATCGGAGCGACCATTGGAGTCATGGTTAAACCCGACTTCTACGTCACGTAATGACCAGTCGCCGAGGCGATAATCGGTGGCGAAACCGAGAAAGAGTTGCGGCTCGTAGTTTGTCTCGCGAAAAGGCGAAGACTCACCGCTATTTGATAGCTGCCACCAGGATTTTTGCGTATAGGATGCGCCCAGCACCGAATTCGGCCCAAGAATGCCGCGCCAGAACGGGAATGCCAGACTAAGCTGGAATTTCACTTCATCTTTACGCGCATTATCGGCCCAGTTATAGGTGTTGATTGCTTCTTTATTAAGGTCGCTGGTCCATGTGTAAAGCACATAGTTTGAGTCATACGGATACAGCGTGAAAGGATTATCGTGCTCCTGCAAAAGGTTAGCGATGACACTGCCCCGCACCGCAGGCGCATCGTGAACCTTTTTAACAGTGGCCTCCTGCGCGCAGACAAAAAAGGGCGCTAGCGCCGCGAACGCGGTCAACCGGGCCAAAGACTTACGCTTCAATTGAGTGCTCCTGAATAAAATTATTATGCTTGCCTGTAACTCACTAACATCCATTCTACCTATTTCTCATTTTTATGCCTATCAAAGCTGATTCCGAGCTGCCACCCAACAAGTTACAATCATAAAATCAACATATGATTAACAATCAGGAAATGGCTTCGCTATGTCATCTGCACTTACTGCTGAAGAGACGCTTCGTCTGGTCGGCGAAATCTTCGTCTACCATATGCCTTTCAATCGCGCCCTTGGGCTGGAGCTGGATCGCTATGAGAAAGCGTTCGCTCAGGTCAGTTTCAATAACCAGCCGATGATGGTGGGAAACTGGGCGCAAAGTATTCTGCACGGCGGTGTTATTGCCTCGGCGCTGGACGTGGCTGCCGGCCTGGTCTGTGTCGGCAGTACGCTTACCCGCCATGACACGATTAGCGAAGAAGAGCTACGTCAGCGCCTTTCGCGGATGGGTACCATCGATCTGCGCGTCGATTACCTTCGTCCGGGGCGCGGAAATCGCTTTACCGCAACCAGCTCATTGCTGCGAGCCGGGAATAAAGTCGCTGTCGCCCGGGTGGAATTACACAATGAAGAGCAGGTCTATATCGCCAGCGCAACTGCCACTTATATGGTGGGTTGAAGGCGTGAATTCGGGTAGACTGGTTTAACTTTTTTGTAACGAGTTTTTCTGATGGATGCTAAACAAACGCGACAGGGCGTGTTGCTCGCGCTGGCCGCTTATTTTATCTGGGGCATTGCCCCCGCCTATTTCAAGTTGATTTACTATGTTCCCGCCAATGAAATTCTGACCCACCGTGTCATCTGGTCATTCTTTTTCATGCTGGCCCTGATCAGCATTAGCCGGCAGTGGCCCCAGGTCAAAAAATTGCTGGCAACGCCGAAGAAAATCTTTCTGCTGGCGCTTTCCGCGGTGCTGATAGGCGGTAACTGGCTGCTGTTTATCTGGGCGGTGAATAATCATCATATGCTTGAAGCCAGCCTCGGCTATTTTATTAATCCGCTGGTCAATATCGTGCTGGGCATGATTTTTCTCGGCGAGCGTTTTCGCCGGATGCAGTGGATGGCAGTTATCCTCGCAGCCTGCGGCGTGCTGGTACAACTCTGGACATTCGGCTCCCTGCCGCTGATCGCCCTGGGGCTGGCGTTTAGCTTTGCCTTCTATGGCCTGGTGCGTAAGAAAATTGCCGTCGATGCGCAAACCGGTATGCTGGTTGAAACGTTATGGCTGCTGCCGGTAGCGGCAATCTGGCTGTTCGGTATTGCCGACAGCGCAACAAGCCATATGGGGCAGAACCCATGGTCACTGAATCTGCTGCTGATTGCCGCAGGCGTGGTCACCACTATCCCTCTGCTGTGCTTTACCGGTGCGGCGACGCGTCTGCGTCTCTCCACGCTGGGATTTTTCCAGTACATTGGCCCGACGTTGATGTTCCTGCTGGCCGTCGTATTTTATGACGAGCATCCGGGGGCAGACAAAATGGTGACCTTTGCCTTTATCTGGGTGGCGCTGGCGGTGTTTGTGATGGATGCGATATATACGCAGCGCAGAACGCGCAGGATAAGATAACGTAGCCGCCAGGCCGGATTGTTAACCGGCCTGGCGGGATGCTGTAGTTTACAGCCAGTTTTTACGCTTAAAGTACAGATACGGCGCCAGCCCGGCGAGGATCATAAAGATAATCGCGCCAGGGTAGCCAAAACTCCACCGCAGTTCCGGCATAAACTCAAAGTTCATTCCGTAGCTGGACGCCACCAGCGTCGGCGGCAGGAATACTACGGAAACCACCGAGAAGATTTTGATGATGCGGTTCTGTTCGATGTTGATAAAGCCCATCGCCGCCTGCATCAAAAAGTTCACTTTCTGGAACAGTGATTCATTATGCGGCAGCAGAGATTCGATATCGCGCAGGATCTCCCGCGCCTGCTCCAGTTGCCCACCTGGCAGACGCGCTTTACGCACCAGAAAGTTCAGCGCACGCTGAGTATCCATCAGACACAGACGCACCTTCCAGCCGATATCTTCCAGTTCTGCCAGCGTAGACAGGGCTTCATCGTATTCATCACCCTGATGGCCTTCCATGATCACCCGGCTCAGCTTTTCCAGATCGCTGTAGATGTTTTCGATTTCATCCGCCAGCTGTTCGATTTTGGTTTCAAACAAATCGAGAAGAAGCTCGTAAGCGTTACCGTCCACCATCTCCTGACTACGGGCGCGCATACGATATAAACGAAACGCGGGTAATTCACGTTCACGCAGCGTAAACAGCCGGCCCTCACGAATGGTAAACGCGACGGTAGAGTTACCGGCGTGATCTTCCGCATCTTCGTAAAAGAAGAAGGAGTGAATATGCAGACCGTCTTCGTCTTCAAAAAAACGGGCCGATGCCTCGATGTCTTCCAGTTCAGGGCGGGTGGCCAGATTCTGGCCCAAGTCCGTTTGCACGCGGTGTCGTTCTTCATCGTCCGGCTCGACTAAATCAACCCATACCGAGCTGGCAAGGTGATTGATTTCATCAGCTTCGAGACGAATCAGACGATTTTTTTCCAGTTGAAATGCGCTCAGCATGACCGGGACTCCCAATGCAAAAAATGATCGGACAGTTCGGTGGGCACACAGAAACTATTGGGTTTCAGACCATTAAACAGCCTGACTCAGCGCGACGGGATAACGAAAAGTCGCTGACAACCGCTAAGGCTATCAGCAAAAGGGGATAGCCTTAGGAGTTGATCCTGGATGACAGGATAATGAGCCAGTATGTACTGGGTGTGTCCAAGGCGAATGTCCTCTTAGCGTAATCGTGCGCGCATGTTACGCCAGCAGAATTTTGACGTCAACACGCAACGGAACGCCAGTGAGCAATAATTGCCCCTCAGACATTAAGGCTAGCAGAATATTACAAAATAGTGATATTTTTCTTAAGGTTACACGTTTTCAAGTTTCGCGTAGGCCGCCACCAGCCATTTGATCCCTTGTCCCTTGAAGGCAACCTGCAGGCGGCTGTGCTCGCCGCTGCCCTCAAGATTCACAATAGTGCCTTCGCCAAATTTGGCGTGACGGACGCGCTGACCCAGTTTATAGCCGGTATCGTTTTCAGAGACAGGGGTACCCATTCGTTGATGGCTGACCGGTCGGCTGATACTGGCGCGCAGGCGAACCTCTTCTACGCAGTCCTCTGGTAGCTCGCCAATAAAGCGTGAAGGCCGATGATAAACTTCTTTACCATACAAACGACGAGTTTCTGCGTAGGTCAGGGTGAGCTTTTGCATCGCGCGCGTAACGCCTACATACGCCAGACGACGTTCTTCTTCCAGACGCCCGCCTTCTTCAAGCGACATCTGGCTGGGGAACATGCCCTCTTCCACACCAACGATAAACACCTGCGGGAATTCCAGCCCTTTGGCCGAGTGCAGCGTCATCAGTTGTACCGCGTCCTGCCACGTATCGGCCTGCCCTTCACCGGCTTCCAGCGCGGCGTGGGACAGAAAAGCCTGAAGCGGCATCAGATCTTCGTCTTCGTCGTTGTAGCTGAACTGGCGCGTTGCCGTCACCAGTTCTTCTAAGTTTTCGATACGTGTCTGGCCTTTCTCGCCTTTCTCCTGTTCATACATGGTCCGCAGGCCGGAGTCTTTAATCACCCGGTCGGTCTGGACGTGCAGCGGCATGTCAGATGTTTCCTGCGCCAGCGCGTCGATCAGTTCCATAAAACGCTGCAAAGCGCTGGCGGCGCGCCCGGCAAGGGCTTTGTTCTGCAACAGTTCGCGGCACGACTGCCATAGCGTGAGCTGACGCTCGCGTGAGGTCTGGCGCACCACATCCAGCGTGCGATCGCCAATGCCGCGCGTCGGGGTATTGACCACACGCTCAAACGCGGCATCATCGTTACGATTCGCAATCAGGCGCAGATAAGAAAGCGCGTCTTTGATTTCCTGGCGTTCGAAGAAGCGCATTCCACCGTAAATTCGGTACGGCATACTGACCTGTAATAACGCCTCTTCCAGTACGCGTGACTGGGCGTTACTGCGGTAAAGAATAGCGCAGTGCTCCAGCGCTCCGCCGTTCTCCTGCCAGGTTTTAATCCGGTTCACGACGAAACGCGCTTCATCCAGTTCGTTAAACGCGCAGTACAGTGAAATCGGCTCGCCGTCACTGCCGTCGGTCCACAGTTTTTTGCCCAGACGCCCATTATTATTTTCAATCAGGGCGTTGGCTGCGCTCAGAATGTTACTGGTGGAGCGGTAATTTTGCTCCAGACGGATGGTCTGCGCACCGGGAAAATCGTTGAGGAAGCGCTGGATATTTTCAACCTGCGCGCCGCGCCAGCCATATATAGACTGGTCATCGTCGCCAACAATCATGACTTTGCCGGTATCACCCGCCAGCAGGCGGATCCAGGCATACTGAATGTTGTTGGTGTCCTGAAATTCATCCACCAGAATATTGGAAAAGCGTTCCCGGTAGTGCTGAAGAATATGCGGTTTGTTGAGCCATAATTCGTGAGCACGCAGCAGCAGTTCGGCAAAATCAACCAGTCCGGCGCGGTCGCACGCCTCCTGATAGGCCTGATACACTTTTTGCCAGGTCTGCTCTACGGGATTACCGTAGCTCTGAATATGGTGCGGGCGCAGCCCTTCGTCTTTCTGACCGTTGATGTACCACATGGCCTGACGCGGCGGCCACTGTTTCTCATCCAGGTTCATGGCTTTGATAAGACGCTTCAGCAGGCGAAGCTGATCCTCACTGTCGAGGATCTGAAAATCCTGTGGCAGTCCGGCATCAAGATGGTGCGCCCGCAGCAGACGGTGCGCCAGCCCGTGGAACGTACCTACCCACATTCCACCCTGAGTGGTGCCCATCAGTTGACCAATGCGGTGGCGCATTTCTGCCGCCGCTTTGTTGGTAAACGTGACGGCCATAATGGAATACGGCGAGTTGTTTTCTACACTCAATAGCCACGCGATACGGTGCACCAGCACCCGCGTCTTTCCGCTCCCCGCGCCCGCCAGCACCAGCATATTGCTGCGCGTTGCGCCCACGGCCTCGCGCTGTTTGTCATTAAGGCTATCGAGCAGGTAAGAAACGTCCATTGGCACCGCCGCGTTGAAAACAAGAAAACCACGCCCTGCCTGCGGGCAGTTCGCTTATCGGGAGGAAATGAGCATGGTGCTCACCGCCGAACCCCTGGGAATTTATACAATACTGCTGATGATTATATCAGCGTCGAGAGGGATGCCAACTGTGAAATTTCAATATGAGGCAGCAGGCGGCTATCGGTTGCCTGCATCAGGTCAGCATTTTCCGGTTTGATCCAGCAAGCCTGCATTCCACAGCGAATGGCGCCAGCGACGTCGGTGGTCAGGTCGTCCCCCACATGCAGGATTTCACCAGGCGGAAGATCCAGCCGCTCTGCCGCCAGATGATACATATCATGGTACGGTTTAGAGCGCCCATCCGGCCCGGCACGCAGTACAAATTCAAAATAGTCGCCGAGACCAAACCGTTCCGGCTGCGCATTACCGTTAGTGATCGCCACCAGCGGCCATTTTTTAGCCAGTGCAGCCAGCGTATCGTGCGTCGTCTGCGGCACCTCAATACGGCTTCGCCAGGTGGCAAAGTTCACCATCGCCGCCTCGGCTCCCGCCGTGGCCTCATCCTGGTTAAGCCCGACGTCCAGCATCATCTGCTCGACAGAACGACGACGCCACTCGGTGACATCGTGATAAATTTCCGGCTCGGTCTGGCGAAGCGCCTGACGCAAGCGCTGGAAGTCGCTGTTCTCCAGCGTCACCAGCGCCGGATGATAATTGCGTAAAAATGCCAGCGTCTCCTGCTCGGTTCGCAGGATCACCGGACGATTATCATAAAGGGTATCGTCCAGGTCGAACGTTAGCGCTGAGATGTGGCCCAGCGGTCGATAAAAACGCATTATTTCCCCCGTTTGGCGCGCGGATGCGCCGCGTCATATACTGAGGCAAGGTGTTGAAAATCAAGATGAGTATAAATTTGGGTGGTAGAGAGATTGGCGTGACCCAGCAGCTCCTGAACACCGCGCAGATCGCCACTCGACTCCAGCATATGGGTAGCAAATGAGTGGCGTAACTTGTGCGGATGAACATGACTGTTCAGCCCCTGCTTAATGCCCCACTCGGCAAAACGCTTCTGAACATTTCGCGCCGAAATTCGCTTGCCGAGCTTTGATAAAAAAAGCGCATTGTCGTCACTGCCGAATAATCCGCGTAAATCGAGCCAGTGCTCAATCCAGATCCTGGCGTTACGTCCGATGGGCAGACGGCGCTCTTTACTGCCTTTGCCCACTACCCATACTTCGCCTGTGTCGAGATCCAGATGTTTAATATCGAGACCCACTAATTCCGAAAGACGCAGCCCGGCACCGTACATCACCTCCAGCATCGCCCGATCGCGCACCGCCAGCGGATCGTTAAGATCGATATCCAGCAGGCGGTTCATATCATCGACATCAATATTTTTCGGCAAGTGGCGCGGGGCTTTTGGCGTTGAAATTCCCTTCGCCGGATTTGCTTTTAAGATGCCCTGGCTAATCTGCCAGTCGAAAAAGCTGCGCAGCGCTGAAAGACGTAATGCGAGGCTGGTGGGACCAAGCCCTTTACGGCGGCTACGTACGGCAAGATTACGCACCATTGCAGCATCGCACTGCGGCCACTCTTTCAGTCCCGCGTCTTCAGCAAGCGCAATAATCGCTTCAAGCTGGCGCTGATAGTTGAGCAGCGTAATGGGACTTAGCTGGCGCTCAACGCTGAGATAACGCAGAAAACGTGCCACCGATTCATGTAGCCGGGGAGCGCTCATATCCGTTCAATCCAGCGTTGCAGCAGACCAGGAAGCATCAGCGCAATTTCCTGCAGCAGCTGCGTACCCTGCCCGTTTTCATAATGGTGCGGATCGCGGCTGCTGAAAATCATCACCCCAAGATCGCCCTCATGCCCCAGTAGCGACAGTGCTACCGAGCCAATGGCTTTCGCCTCAGGCAGTATTAGCAGCAGTTCGGGCCCGTTTAGCGATCCCAGATAGTGGTTGTTCTGGCCCAGACGCTGAATACGCAGCGGCTCAAAAGCCTGACGATTGAGCGCAAGATGAGTAAAGCGTGACGGCGCGCCAATGCGCCAGCGGTCGGCAAACAGGCGGATAGTCGCGCCTGCCAGCCCCATTTCACGCGCCCAGCGATGCAGACGATTTAACATATCGTCGAGACTTTCAGCCGCCGCCAGACGATTTTGTAAATTCAACAAACGATGAAACAGGCTTTCGTTTGCGCAGGCCTGCTCCATCAGCAGCGTCATATCATCTTCCATCTGGTTGATGTAGTTACGTGCGCGAACCATATGCCACTCAACCAGCGAGACCGCACCGCGTACGGGGTGCGGCACCTGCATTCGCTCAACCAGCTGGGCATTGCGAATGAAAAATTCAGGATGTTGCAGCAGATAGTCCGCCACGATACTGTCGTCCAGTTCGGCCAGCGTATTCTGTTGCTCTTCCCCAATCTGTTTCATAAATGGATAAATCCGTCGTAAACATGTGTCGCCGGGCCGGTCATAAACAGCGGATGCCCCGACCCTTTCCAGGCAATATCAAGACGCCCACCGGGCAATTCGACCCGAACTTCTTCAGCCAGAAGACCTTGCAGGATACCAACGGCAACAGCCCCACAGGCACCGCTTCCGCAGGCTTGCGTCTCACCCGCCCCGCGCTCATAGACGCGCAGACGAATATGTTCCCGGCTAACGATCTGCATAAAACCCACGTTTGCCCGCTCCGGAAAACGTTCATGATTTTCCATGACTGGCCCTAACATTTCTACCGCCGCGGTAGCAACATCATCAACCTGAATCACACAATGGGGATTTCCCATTGATACCACGCCGCACAGTATGGTCTGCTCCGCCGTGCGCATAATATAGGTCTTTTCCGCCTTATTAGCGCGAAACGGCACCTGCGACGGCTCAAAATTGGGTTCGCCCATATTCACGCGCACCAGCTCGTTTTCCGTGACCGTCAGGACCATTCTGCCATTGGCCGTGCTGACGCGAATATCACGCTTATTGGTTAGCCCTTTCAGGCGCACAAAACGGGCAAAACAGCGTGCGCCATTGCCGCA
The DNA here is from genome assembly GCF_001187865.1 of Klebsiella sp. RIT-PI-d. Lineage (NCBI taxonomy): Bacteria > Pseudomonadati > Pseudomonadota > Gammaproteobacteria > Enterobacterales > Enterobacteriaceae > Klebsiella > Klebsiella sp. RIT-PI-d. The sequence goes on along the minus strand of NZ_LGIT01000005.1, from coordinate 43,025 downwards.
CTGTGAGACTTCGCTGCCGTCGGCATTGAAAATGCGGTAATGGAAATCAAGCTCGGGATCGTAAGGAGGCTCCACCACCAGCAGTTGATCGAATCCTACACCCAGATGCCTGTCCGCCAGACGACGGATCAGCTCTGGTGAAAAAAAGAGATTCTGCGTTACCGCGTCGACGACCATAAAATCATTGCCAAGGCCGTGCATTTTTGAGAACTGCATTATCTGCTCCATATGCGCGGTTACAGAATAAAACGATCAGTAGTTAACCTGTGAAGGACCGTCACCCGTTGCGCGATCGTTACGATCTGGCGTGGAGCTTTGCGTTTGCGGCTCGACCTTTTTCGTCGGCGGAGGCGCTTTATCATCAGCCGGTGGGAAATAGAGTGGTCCTTTCAGACCGCAGCCCGTCAGGCTGAAGAGCGTGAGTAAAACAGCCAGTGAACGGAAAACGTTTTTCATTGAGAGTTGCCTGTAAGTTCATGCTTTCTGTTGTCTATCATCGCAGGAGAAGAGGTAAAAGCAAGCGTTTAGCCACGATCTTTATAAAATCCGAAAAGCATCTTTAAACGGCAATTTTAACGAAAAGGTATAAAGCCGTAGGCGCTACAGCTGAAAAAGCATGATGTTAGGTTGTCAGGATGACGGGCGGAAAAATCTCAGCTGTTCGTGTAAAAATCTGATAACGCCTCACACGGCGTTACGAGTATGCATGCCTCTGTCGCCACGCTAACCTGTCCGCTTTTCCTGTATACTCTTGCCACAATTGATCAACGGGATGTCACTATGAACGACAGTGAATTTCATCGCCTTGCCGACGCGCTATGGCAAAACATTGAAGAACAGCTTGATGACTGGGATGGCGATAGCGATATCGACTGCGAGATTAACGGTGGCGTGCTGACGCTGACCTTTGAGAACGGCAGCAAAATTATTATCAACCGCCAGGAGCCGCTGCATCAGGTATGGCTGGCCACTAAACAGGGCGGCTACCATTTTGATCTGAAAGACGATGAGTGGGTATGCGATCGCAGCGGCGACATGTTCTGGGATCTCCTGGAGCAGGCTGCAACGCAACAGGCGGGTGAGGCGGTCAGTTTTCGCTAAGGTTGTTTATCCAAAGCGTGAGCCTCACCGTCGCGTGGCGAGTGAGGCTCAGGAAAAATACTGCTGCAGGAGCGGCGCGTCGTTATCCTGATTCGCAGGTGGAATAGTAATAGACTGGTTACGGAACGGGATCACCTGCATCCGGCCGTCGATTTTCACAATCTGGTAGAACTGCGGCAGGTTAAAGTTGATAAAACTGGAGCCGTAGGTAAAACGGTCATGCGATGAGGAGTAGAAGCGACTCACATCACGCACCAGCTCCTCTTTGCTGCCTTCACAGTGGTGATAAACTTCGGCGCGATTACTCTCATCAAGAATATAAATGTTGAAGCCGTTATCGTCGTTCGTTCCTTCAAAAAAGAACTGAATAATCCCTTCGCTGGCAAAACCGTCAACGACTGCCGGAAGTTCAACCTGGTGGGTTTCCACCTGAACGGACAGGCCGTGCAGTTTGTTATGAGAAATCGCACCGTAAAACTCAATAGCATTTTCCAGCTTTTGCACGGAAACGTTAAGGCGTTCAAAGAACAATCCCCACGTCTGACCGGCGACGCGCAGCGCTTTAAAACGGCCAGTCTCCTGACGAGTGCTGGAAAGGCGCAGTTCGATACACTCGGAAACCAGCTGCTGCACGCGGGTGCGGATCAGGCCACGCAGATGCTGGCTGTAGCAAAAGACGTCAACGCTGTCAGGCGGCGCGGCATCCTGATGCATTTTACCGAGAATCGTTTTTAACGCTTCGATCATGGCCTGCTCGCCGTTAAAGTGCAGCGTACGCACCTCGTTCCACGAGTTGCGATACAGCAAATCGACGCTGCCAACCAGGCAGTTTTGCTTCTCGCCAAAGCTGAAGACATCCAGCTTGCGGAAGTCAAAATGCACCACCTGATTGCGAAAAGCCGCCGTTGGATCGTATTCAAGGTTAACAATGATGGCCAGATGGCGGATCTCACACGGGCTGTAGAGCGCTTTCGGCGTTGGCGCAGGCAGGCGCAGCGGAAAATGATGAGAAACGTCGGCAACCATCTCCTGCAACTTCGCCAGATCGACAATGTCATTGCCTTTAATGAACAGGCGGGTGCGCGAGGTCAACAGACCGTTAAACCAGGCCCAGGCCACTAACTTGTTCAGATAGCGGTTATACTCCAGCGGCTGATGGCTGACGATAGATTCCATGTTCGGCGCACGATTGTACAGATACCAGCCGGTTCGGTTGGCACGGCCCGGCGGCACATGAATAAAGGTCAGATTTGGCTCTGAGAGATCCGGCGAGATTTGCGGATTAACCAGGGTGACTTTGCCAGGCAGCGCTTCAAAAGCGGCGTACAGCTTACGCGTCAGCACGCCAATATCCTGCGGACTGGCAGACACGCTCAGATTATTGCGGCGGGCAAAGCGGATAAGATTACGATAGCTTTGCATCATGGCATCAAGCAGTTCGTTATGCGCTTCGCGGACCTGATCGATTTTCCAGTTAGCCCGGTTATCCAGCATGGTGAGACGCTCTTCGTCCCATCCCCAACCGCTGACTAAATGACTGATAACTTCACGACGCCAGCCGACGCAGGCGCGCTCCCGGCTGAGCTTTTCACAGACTTTTAAGTAAAAACATCGACGCACGAGGTCGAGGCGCGTGGTGTCTTCAATGGCCGTCAGATAATGCGTGACGCGTTCCAGCATCATGCAGTAAGGGTCAAGACCAAAGGAGACAATTTCGCCATCGTGCAGGCGCTGTTTAATGTCTTTTGCCAGCAGGCGCGTATTGGGATACTCCCATGAATACGCCTCAAGCAGCAGGGTTTTCAGCACCGCTTTATACGGTGAGTCGATGCTCTTATAGAGCTGCCACAGGCTGGCACCGAAGTATTCCTCAGCGGACAGTGAGCTAAGCCCGCCCAGGTCCATCCACTCGTTCGGCGTCAGTACGCCCTGCGCATAAAGCGTCATAACGTAATCGTCGTAATGCTCTTCTTCATCGCCCGGCACCATATTCCACAGAATACGCTTGCCCGCGAGACGCACCGAGGTACGGTAAAATTCATCCAGCAGGAGGATATGCTGAGTCGAGCCGCAATCTTCGCCGCCCAGACTCCCGCTTTCATTATGACGGAAACGATTTTCGTCGATCAGGAAAAAGCTGACCTCAACGCCGAGGGAGGCAGCCCAGGATTCAAGCAGGCTACATTTGCGTTGCAGGAGCTGGCGTTCTTCGTTGTCGAGCCAGGCCTGGTGGCATACCCAAATGTCGAGATCGGATGAGCAGCTTTGCCCGACGGATGAGGTACTGCCCATGGAGTAAATGCCGGTGATCGGCAGTTCGCCTTTTGCCGTTTGTTGCGGCGGCATTCCCTGGTGCAGTTCGAGTTCGTCAAGATAGTGGCGTTGGGTTTCATCAGGCGTGTAGAAGCAGATGCCATGGGGAACGCTACCGTCAAGGTAACCCGGCATCAGCGGATGGTGATAATGCAGCAATGTCGGCAGTAGACTGTAAACCTGCTGAAAAGCGGGTCCCATAGCAGCAAGTGCGCGATCGACGCGCAGTTGGTTAATGGCATCCAGTCTCTGTTTTAACGTCTCAATATAGAGGTACAAGACATCTCGCCTGATGTTTGAAACCCGACTCTCTGAACACATAAACCGGCTCAAAGAAGGCTTCAGTGATTCAAATAAACGTCTTCGCTTGTCGTCCCTCTGATTCGGATGATACAGACGAACAAATGGCTTAAAACGTGATCAATCTAACACCTTGCGCATTGACCGTAAAGAAAGAAGCACGATATCCCCTTGCAGCATTGTTTGCAGGGTGTAAATCCTGGGCTACGCTTCCCCCTTCCCTCCCGCGAAAACTGACATCTCTGAGACAACAGTGTTAGGATGGGCCGGAGGTAATAATGACGGTAACAACCATGTTAGACAACGTTTTAAGAATTGCCACACGCCAGAGTCCGCTTGCGCTATGGCAGGCCCATTATGTTAAAGATCGCCTGATGGCTTGCCATCCGGGGCTTAATGTTGAACTGGTGCCGATGGTCACAAAAGGCGATGTGATCCTGGATACGCCGCTGGCGAAAGTGGGTGGTAAAGGGCTGTTCGTTAAAGAGCTGGAACTGGCGCTGCTGGACAACCGTGCCGATATCGCCGTCCACTCTATGAAAGATGTACCGGTTGAATTTCCGCTTGGGCTCGGGCTGGTAACCATTTGCGAACGCGAAGATCCGCGCGATGCTTTTGTCTCTAATCGCTATGACTCGCTTGATGCCCTGCCGGAAGGCAGCATCGTCGGCACATCGAGCCTGCGCCGTCAGTGCCAGATAGCGGCGCGGCGGCCGGATCTGATCATTCGTTCACTGCGCGGAAACGTGGGTACGCGCCTCGGCAAGCTGGATAATGGCGAATATGATGCCATTATTCTTGCCGTGGCTGGCCTGAAACGGCTTGGTCTGGAATCACGCGTGCGCGTTGCGCTGCCTGCGGAGCTGTCTTTGCCTGCGGTGGGCCAGGGCGCGGTCGGAATTGAATGCCGCATGGACGACGATCGCACCCGTGAATTGCTCGCGCCGTTAAACCACGTTGAAACCGCAATTCGGGTAAAAGCGGAGCGCGCGATGAATACTCGCCTGGAAGGAGGATGTCAGGTTCCGATTGGCAGCTATGCTGAGATTGTAGAAGGTGAAATCTGGCTGCGCGCGCTGGTCGGTTCGCCCGATGGCGCTCAGATGGTGCGCGGCGAACGCCGGGGTAAGCCAGAAGAAGCAGAGCAAATGGGCGTTTCACTGGCCGACGAGCTGCTGGCTAATGGCGCACGAGACATTCTGAACGCCGTTTATGATGGAGAATCACCGGCATGAGTATTCTGGTCACTCGCCCTGCCCCGCAGGGGGAACAATTAGTGAGCCGACTGTGCGCACTTGGGCAGGTGGCCTGGAACTTTCCGCTGATTGAATTTATGCCGGGCCGCGAATTGTCCGTATTGCACGACCGGCTGGCATGCCTTCGCGCTGATGACCTGGTCTTTGCCCTTTCCCGACATGCGGTCGAATTTGCCCAGGCGCAGCTTCAGCGCCAGAGCGCATCATGGCCCGGCCCGCCACGCTATTTTGCAATTGGACGGACGACGGCGCTGGCGCTGCATACCGTGAGCGGATACGAGATTCATTATCCTAAGGATCGGGAAATTAGCGAAGTGTTGCTACAATTACCTGAATTACAGGATGTTGCGGGCAGGCGTGCACTGATCCTGCGGGGCAATGGAGGACGCGAATTACTTGGGGAAACGCTGATGTCACGCGGCGCAGAAGTCATCTTTTGCGAGTGTTATCAACGTAGTGCAAAGCATTATGATGGTGCAGAAGAGGCCATGCGCTGGCAGCGCCGAGGTGTCACTACGCTGGTCGTCACCAGCGGAGAGATGCTGCAACAGCTCTGGTCACTGATCCCGGAATGGTACCGTGAGCACTGGTTACTCCGCTGCCGGCTTATAGTCGTCAGCGAGCGTCTGGCGCACCTCGCCCGGGAACTGGGCTGGCAAAATATTCAGGTCGCCGATAACGCTGACAACGATGCGCTGCTACGCGCACTACAATAAATCTCATAATGGGAAGCCATAATGACGGAACAACAACACTCCTCTGACGTGGTTGAAGAAACCAGGGAGGCCGTGGACACCGTGCCACAGCCACAGAAAACTGAGAAGAAACGCAAAACGAATACCGCACTCGTGCTGAGTGTGGTTGCGATTGCTATTGCGCTGGCATCCGGCGTCGGTTTATACAGCTGGGGAAAGCAGCAAGCGTCTAAGCAAACAGCAAACAGCGATACGCTGGTAGACCAAATTGCTGCCCTGCAAAAAACGCAGACGTCACAAAAAGCCGAGCTGGAAAGCGTTATTAAACAGCAGGCGGCCCAGCTCGCTGAGGCGAACAATCAGCAAAGCGAGCTGGCAAAGCAGCTTGATGACGTTCAGCAAAAAGTGGCCACCATTTCCGGTACCGATGCCAAAACCTGGCTGCTGGCGCAGTCCGATTTTCTGGTCAAACTGGCCGGGCGTAAGCTCTGGAGCGATCAGGATGTTATGACAGCAGCCGCATTATTGAAAAGTGCTGATGCCAGTCTCGCAGATATGAACGATCCGAGCCTGATTACCGCTCGCCGGGCAATTACCGAAGACATCGCCAGTCTTTCTGCGGTTTCGCAGGTGGACTACGACGGTATTATTCTCAAACTTAACCAGCTGGCGAACCAGATTGATAACTTGCGTCTGGCAGACAGCAACGACGATGGCACCCCGATGGATTCCGACAGCAGTGAGTTGTCCAGCTCCCTCGGCGAATGGCGCGTTAATCTGAAAAAAAGCTGGCAGAGCTTTATGGATAGCTTTATTACTGTCCGCCGCCGCGATGAAACCGCTGTTCCCCTGCTTGCGCCAAACCAGGATGTCTACCTGCGTGAAAACCTGCGTTCACAGCTGCTGGTAGCGACACAAGCCGTTCCGCGTCATCAGGATGAAGTGTATAAGCAAGCGCTGGATAACGTTTCTACCTGGGTTCGCGCCTATTATGATACGGATGATGCCGCCACTAAAGCGTTTCTGGAACAGGTAGAACAGCTCAGTCAGCAAAACATCACTATGGACATACCGGATACGCTGCAAAGCCAGCCGATCCTCGAAAAGCTGATGCAAACGCGCGTCCGTAACCTGCTGGCACAGCCTGCTGCCGATGCATCAGCGCCTGCACCGGCTGCTGAAACACCGCCTGCCGCTGCGCCACAAGGAGAGTAATCATGATCAAGGTACTCTTACTTTTTGCATTGCTGTTGGCGGGAATTGTGCTTGGCCCTGTCGTTGCCGGGCATCAGGGATATGTCCTTATCCAGACTGATAACTACAACATTGAAACCAGCGTAACGGGGCTGGTCATTATCCTGATCCTCGCGATGGTGGTGTTGTTCGTCGTAGAGTGGCTGCTGCGCCGTATTATGCGCACTGGCGCGCATACGCGCGGCTGGTTTACCGGTCGTAAACGCCGTCGGGCGCGCAAACAAACCGAGCAGGCGCTGTTAAAACTGGCAGAAGGTGATTATCAGCAGGTTGAGAAGCTGATGTCGAAAAATGCCGACCATGCTGAACAGCCGGTAGTGAACTATTTGCTGGCAGCAGAAGCGGCTCAGCAGCGCGGTGATGAAGCGCGCGCAAATCAGCATCTGGAACGTGCTGCCGAACTGGCTGGCAACGACGTGATCCCGGTGGATATCACCCGTACCCGCCTGCATCTGGCGCGTAATGAAAATCATGCTGCGCGCCACGATGTTGATCGTCTGCTGGAAGTGGCGCCGCGTCATCCGGAAGTGCTGCGCCTGGCCGAGCAAGCCTATACCCGTACCGGCGCATGGGGTTCCCTGCTGGAAATTATTCCGTCAATGGCGAAAGCCGACGTGGGTGATGATGAACATCGTGCCCTGCTGGAACAACAGGCGTGGATTGGCCTGATGGATCAGGCGCGTGCCGATCAGGGTAGCGAAGGGCTGAAAGCATGGTGGAAAAATCAAAGCCGTAAGACGCGTCGGCAAACGGCACTCCAGGTTGCCATGGCCGATCACTTAATCGAGTGTAACGATCATGATACTGCTCAGCAGATCATCATCGACGGACTAAAACGTCAGTACGACGATCGCCTGACCCTGTTGATCCCACGTCTGAAGACCAATAATCCGGAACAAATAGAAAAAATCCTCCGACAGCAGATTAAAACCGCAGGCGACCGGCCTTTGCTGTGGAGCACCCTCGGTCAATCATTGATGAAGCACGGCGAGTGGCAGGAAGCGAGCCTCGCTTTTCGCGCTGCGTTAAAACAACGTCCTGATGCTTTTGACTATGCGTGGCTTGCCGATACGCTCGATCGCCAGCGCAAACCTGAAGAAGCAGCGGAAATGCGGCGTGACGGGCTGCTGCTCACCCTGCAAAACAATAAACAGCCGTAATTTCTCCCGCCTCCGGCCATAAAAAAACGCCTGCTCTGAGTTCAGAGCAGGCGTTAAAACAGGTCTGTTTGACAACATAAATGGGTGCTTCACTCAACGTTATGTCCATGATGTTTGATGAGGCCGAAGCGACATCTGGCAGGTGGACGATAAGCACCATAAGTGGCTCTGCATCATTCCTGGTTTATGAGGCCCTGAGGCGAGCATAAGAGATGGAATGAGCATCTACGTTCGGAATTATCGCACAAGGCGCAGTAATCTGTCATCCTGCGTCAGCAAATCCGGAGTATTCTGCATTCACGCCATGGCGTACTGGCCTGAAACCCTGTTACACCAGTCTGCTAAATAACTTGAGCACACTCCCGGCCTCATCCTTCCCTCACTCGCGCCACTATCGTTAACAGCCACGCAGGCTCACCGCTCAGCAGGTGAGTGCTATTCGTTGTTTGCTGTTTATGGATCTAATGTGAATGATCGTTGCGGCAGGATGCCGATGCGGCATTTATTACGGAGGAAAGATCTCAGAAAACAAAAAACCCCGCCGAAGCGGGGTTCAAAATTGGTCGGCGAGAGAGGATTCGAACCTCCGACCCACTGGTCCCAAACCAGTTGCGCTACCAAGCTGCGCTACTCGCCGAAATACTGCTTTTTGACTTTTTAGTTCAATTTAAGTAGTGGTGCGAGGGGGGGGACTCGAACCCCCACATCCTAAGGACACTAACACCTGAAGCTAGCGCGTCTACCAATTCCGCCACCTTCGCATTCCACAAAACTCTTAAACTGTATAAAACTTTTAAATCTAATGGGGTGGCTGATGGGGCTCGAACCCACGACAACTGGAATCACAATCCAGGACTCTACCAACTGAGCTACAGCCACCACTGTAATCTTTTACGCGGTATTGAAACCACCGCAGCTCAAGCACCGGGTTATTGGTGCGCCCGACAGGATTCGAACCTGAGACCTCTGCCTCCGGAGGGCAGCGCTCTATCCAGCTGAGCTACGGGCGCTTAGCGCCGTTGCGGGGCTGGATATTACGGACTTACCCACCCCCTGTCTAGCCCCTTTTTTAAATAAAATGCGCGACCGACTATATTTTGCGCATTTTGTTGCTTATTACTTCACTTTTCGGGCAGAACTAACGTGATTAAGACCAAATACCTTATAAATAAGCGTAACGGCGGCCATAAACAGAATGCCGACCAATAGCGACATTCGCGTGTCTTCGTTAAAGCCCATGCCAATAAGCACACAAATCAGGAAAGCCATCGTTAAATAGTTAGCCCACGGGAACAGGATTGAGCGGAACGGATGGCTGGCAATCGCTTCTTTGTGCGCACGCCGAAAACGCAGCTGGCTTATTAGGATCACAAACCACGGTACCATCCCCGGTAACACGCTGGCGCTGTAGACATACACAAACACCCGCTGCGGATTCGGAATAATATAATTGAGGCACGAGCCAATCAGCAAAATCGCGATTGAGACGGCCACGCCCGCGACCGGCACGCCGCTGCGCGAGACTTTCCCCATCGCGGCAGGCAACTGACGATTATTTGCCAGCGCGTAGAGCATCCGTCCGCAGCTGTACATTCCGCTATTACAGCCAGAAAGCGCCGCGGTCAGCACCACGAAGTTAATGATCCCCGCTGCCGCCGTAATTCCAATTTTCGCAAAGGTCAGCACGAACGGGCTACCGTTCGAACCAATTTGATTCCATGGGAAAATGGTGACGATAACGAAAATTGCGCCAACGTAGAAAATCAGGATGCGCCATAACACTTTACCAACCGCACTACGCAGGGTGACCTGCGGATTTTTCGCCTCACCCGCAGTAATACCAATGAGCTCGACGCCCTGGTAGGATGCCACAACAATACACAGCGCCGTCAGGAAGCCTTTCCAGCCGCCAGCAAAGAAGCCGCCGTGCTCAGTCAGATTACCAAAGCCGATGCTCTGGCCGCCGTTACCAAAACCAAAGAAGATGACGCCCAGACCCACGACAATCATCACAATGATCGTGGTGACTTTGATCATCGCAAACCAGAACTCTATTTCACCGTATAAACGCACGGCCGCGAGGTTTGCCATTGCCACCAGCGCGACGGCAATCAGCGCCGGTATCCACTGCGCCATCTCCGGGAACCAGAACTGGACATAAACCCCTATCGCAGTAATTTCCGAGATGCCGACGGCCATCCACATAAACCAGTATGACCATGCGGTGAGATAGCCAAAAAACGGGCTCATATAGCGATGGGCATAGACCGCGAATGAACCGGCTACCGGCTCAAGGAAAAGCATCTCGCCCATTGAGCGCATGATAAAGAAGACGAACAGGCCGGCAATGATATACGCCAGCAGAACCGACGGTCCGGCCCATTTCAGGGTGCTGGCGGCCCCCATAAACAGGCCCACGCCGATGGTGCCCCCAAGAGCGATAAGTTCGATGTGACGGGCTTCAAGTCCTCGCTGAAGCGCCGGTTGTTTCTCAGACATAAATCCTCTGTGCTTGCAAATTTCCGGGCAGTGCCGGTTCTTGTTATGAGTGAAAATCATTCTTATTGCGCATAAACGCGCACGAATGGTTTAACAATTTTTGCAAAATGGCAAACAAAGGATGAAAAGAAGTGAGTGAATTGAACACTAAACAGCCAGAATGGGGAGATTACTACGGCGTCGGTTGAATAATGCCGACGCCCATTGAAAGAGGCCGGATACGCGGCGCGCTATCCGGCGGGGTGAAGCCGCGTTACATCTTGCCGGTATAGTGCCAGCCTAAATAGCGCAGCAGACGGATCTGGCGGCTAATACGGCTGGGCTGGGACAATAAGCGGTACAGCCACTCCAGTCCCAGATTCTGCCAGACCTTTGGCGCACGTTTTACATGACCGGTGAAGACATCATACGTGCCACCCACGCCCATATACAGCGCATCAGGATGGATCAGACGGCAATCGCGCATCAGGATCTCCTGCTTCGGCGAACCCATCGCGACGGTGACGATCTGTGCCCCGCTGTCGCGAATGCGCCCGAACAGCGCCTGCTTTTGTTCCGGTTTGAAATAGCCGTCCTGGCTGCCGACAATATTCACGTTCCACTGCGCACGCAGCTTTGCTTCGGTCTGCGCCAGTACCTCAGGTTTCCCGCCCAGCAAAAAGACCGGCGTACCTTCTGCACCCGCGCGTGCCATTAACGCTTCCCACAGGTCTGCGCCCGCCACGCGTGATACCTGCGCATCAGGATATTTTTTGCGCACCGAGCGCACTACGCTGATCCCGTCAGCATACTTAAACTCTGCCGCCTCAATCAGGCCGCGCACTTCGGCGTTGTCTTCCACTGCCAGCATTTTTTCCGCGTTAATGGCGACCAGCGTTCCCTTGCGTAGCGCACCATCGGCATAGAGGTAGTCCAGCGCATGTTGCATATCGCGCCAGCCTATCAGCTTCAGGCCGCGCAGAGTGTAAGACGGTGCAGCAGTCATATTCGTCATGAGTATCCTTATCAGACTTGAGGTTGCGGCAGCGAGCGAAAACGCCGGCGGATCAGACCTGCGCTTTCGAATAGCCAGTACAACAGTTTAGCGGCCAGCAGGCAGAGACCGAAAATCGCGAGGAAAAAGACCACCCGCGATACAAACGAATCCAGCCCCTCACGTGCCAGCACAATCATATTGAAGATAGCGCCAAAGCAGAAACTGTGCAGGATCGCTGCTTTATAGCGGTTTGTCTCGCAATTGCCCAGGGTGTACAGCCAGTCAAACCACTTAATAATCAGCCCCACTGTTACTGCACCCAGCGGAATAAACCACGCTCCACCCATAACGACCAGCGAGCCGATCAGCGTGGGTGAAATCGCCAGCCCGGAGTGGTTATTGAGCACTTCCCAGGTAAAGTAGTTTGCCGTATTTAGCACAATTCCCGGACGGTCTGGCCATAGCCAGGTGGGAATAAATACATAGAAATCACGCACGATCGGGGCCAGTCCCTGAAACTCGATCTTATCGTAATTTTGCAGCAGCAGCGCCAGGTTCTCCCACGGCGAAAAGGTGTCCCGCGTCAGATACAGGAAAGTATAAAATGCTTCATCACCGCTAACGTTCAGCCCATAGCGGCGCAGCGCCAGCCAGAACATACCCACGATACCAAACGCCCCAGCCGCCGCCAGCATCCACAGCGAAATCCAGCCGCGAATAATGCCGATGAACAGAAAAATGGCGAAGGCAATAATGATATTGGCGCGTGTACCGCCGACAATCATGTAGGTCAGCATGCCGAAGGCAATTGTACTGACGAGGAAAAATAGCCACGCCTGCTTGTCTTGCCGCAGGAAATAGAGCACCAGCATCGCCGGAATGAAAAAGTAGAAGAAGCGTTTGAGGGCAACGCCCGACACTTCGCTGGAGAAGATTTCACTGTACGAATGCAGCCTGAACAGCAGGAACCCGTTATGCATAAAGAAGATGCCGACGCTCAACAACGCAATACCCATCAGCAGGAGCCAGGTAAGATGCGTCTCTACCCGATTCATGGTGAATAACGGGCGGCGCGGCGTGACGCTGTCAGCAGCGCGTAATCGCGTTTTATACGTCACGTAGTAGACCGCATAGAAGCAAACCGCAGCCAGCAATGCCTGAAGCAGAATTTCTGGCGGCGCCACGCCAACGTCGAAACGGAATACCAGGATGCAGGTCAGCGGAAAGCCAAAGAAAAAGGTCAGCAGAAACAGCAGTGAGAAAAAGACGTTGAAGTTAAAGCGCACGCGACGAAACTCGAAGTACGTCAGCGTGGCAATAAACAGCGTCGAGAGCAACCAGACTATCAGCAGGCCGCAAAATTGCATCTGGCTCATGCTTTCTCTCCTGCCGCGATCCGCAGTGCGCGGTGCCACGGCTGTAAATAGTTTGGCCTGAAAAAGGTAATGCTGTTTTTATCTACGCGGGTAAGCTGGCGCTGAGCTTCACGTACTACTGCCTCATTGAGCGTATCGGTAGTAAACAGCACGGGTATATGGTTTTCCGTCATATCCTGCCAGAACGGATTTTCCCGATTCAGAACGCAGGGTACACCGGCCTGGATGAGCAAGCATAATGTGCCAATCCCCTGCTGACGGGCAAAAATAAAATAGCCCAGATCGCAGCGCGTTAGCAGCGCCAGATAGTCATTAAACTCCAGCTTCTCGCTGAGGATCTGCAAATTCTGCTCGCTGAACAACGCCCGTCCGGCCTGGCGAACCTCATCAATGTAAGCCTGATTATTGGGCGGGTAGCCCATTGGCACGATCGCATTTACCGTATCGCCAAACTGCTGGTGCACCGCGTTTAACGCAGCAATATGGTCGTTGCTACGGTCTCCCGAATTGCCAATCAGGATGGTTAGCTTGCCCTCACGGTGTATGGCATCTGCCATTGTATTCAGCGACGGCTCCATACGGGTCGGAAAGTAAAGCAGCTCACCGCGCACGTCCGGGTGACGCTTCGCAAACTCGCTCAGATCGCCACGGGTGGCGAAAACAGTGCCGACCCGGCCCTGCGCCAGTCGGCGAAGAGGGTAAAACAGACGGAATTTCAGCCCGCCAGAGACTTCATAGAGATCAGCACCCCAGATGTGCCAGCTCACCTGCTGCGGCTTAATGCCGCCGCTCAGCAGCGCCAGCCACAGGGCGGTATTAAACTGGCCGTGAAAGAAGAAGCGCTGCGCCCGGTCACCTTTTGCTCTGGCAATTACCGCTTCTGCCAGCGCCTTTTTGCCTGAATAGCAGGTCACTGTCAGCGCCGGGAACGCCGTTCCGGCGTCCGCAATGTTTCCCGCGACCATAAATTCGCGCGCATGTTCGCCAGTGGCGGCAAGCTCATCATTGAAGAACCGCAGAACGGTTTGGTTGTGATGCGGGATATCCGATCCCAGTACGTGTATCAGTGCTGTCATGCCCGTCTACGCCAAAGTAAAAATACGCCGCTACACAGCGTGAAATAAACGATATACGTTGCCATGTAGGCTTGTGCCGCGCCCAGTGCGCCATGCGCCGGGATTAACCAGTGTGAAAATGCCATGAGCAGGACAAACTGGCTGACTTCCGCCAGTATATAGAATCGCAGCGAGGCTTTGGCAATCACCAGATAGCCATAAACGTAGGCCCCCACTTTCAGCACATCGCCTACCAGCTGCCAGGCAAAAAGATCGCGCATGGCCGCAAATTTTGTTGAAAACAGTAGCCATATCGCAAAATCGCGCAGCAGCCAGACGGTTAAGCTCGCTACCGCTACCGCAGGCAGCACAAACTTTAGCGATCGAACAATTTCCCGGCTTATCTCCTGCTTTGTCGTAAGCCTTGAGAGGGTAGGCAGCAGATAAACGCTGAACGACGCGGTGATAAATTGCAGATATGCATCCGAAATACTGCTTACACCCTGCCAGATACCCACGTCATCCCAGCTGTAATGCGCTGCCAGCAGGTTTCGCATCACCACATAGGCGACCGGCAGCGTAACCGATGTAATTAGCGCCATCAGGGTAAACTTACCCAGCTGGCCCGCCAGCCATGAATCCCACTGCGGTTTGAGATAACGTAGCGGGACGGTGCCGCGTTTGATCAATACCAGCGCGGCCGGAATAGCCACCAGCGCAGGCACCAGTGCCAGCCCCAGCAATGCACCTTCGTAGCCGCCAAATCGATAGCAGCCGTAATAGGCGATAACGCCAATAATACTGCCGGCAATGAGCGCCAGCGCGTTACCGGCCGCGTCACGAAATCCCTTAATAAATGCCAGCAGCAGGTTTGCCCAGGCAATGCCCATCTGTACCAGCGCGACCAGGCGTACCAGGCCCTGGTAATGGGTATGGCCAAATAGCGCCTGACTGACGGGAGCCGCGGCCAGAAGAAATACCAGCGCCAGCAGCGTAGAGAAGCCCAGCACCATTGCGCTCGATGTGCCGACAACGTTACGCAGCTGCACCGGATCGTCATGGGCCTGCGCAACAAATTTCGTCACGCCGTTAAAGATCCCCGCCCCGGCGAGTACGCCAAGCACCGTTACCAGTTGGCGGAAGTTACCCGCCTGGCCCACACCTGCCGGGCCGTAAGAGACGGCCAGCAGTTTGACGACCAGCAGACCCGTACCGATTTTCACCAGCGTGGACGCGGCAGTCCACACTGAAGCCTTCGCCAGCGACATCTCAGGCGAAGTAACTTAATAACGAATTGATCACCGTGCGCTGATTGACGGGAGCCAGATTGAAGAACAGCGGCAGACGAAGTAAACGCTCGCTTTCACGGGTCGTGAAGCGGTCTTCACCCACAAACTGTCCAAAACGCTCGCCTGCCGGACAGTCGTGCAGAGGTATGTAATGGAATACGGCCAGAATCTCGGCTTCTTTCAGCCAGGCAATCAGGCGGCTGCGATCGTCAATGTCCCGCAGCTTGATATAGAACATGTGGGCATTATGCTCGCAGTCTGTCGGGCAGGACGGCAGTTCAATACGCCCTGCTTTTGCCAGCGGCAACAGCGCATCGTAGTAAGCCTGCCATAGCGTCAGACGCTGCTGATTAATGCGGTCCGCCGCTTCGAGTTGTCCCCATAAATAGGCCGCCTGTAAATCGGCCATCAGATAGCTGGAGCCAATATCACGCCAGGTATATTTATCAACCTGTCCGCGGAAAAACTGGCTGCGGTTGGTGCCTTTCTCACGGATGATTTCCGCCCGCTCAATCAGCTTGCGGTCGTTAATCAGCGTTGCTCCGCCTTCGCCACCCGCCGTATAGTTTTTGGTTTCGTGGAAGCTAAAGCAGCCTATGTGTCCGATGGTGCCCAGCGCACGGCCTTTATAGGTCGACATTACGCCCTGCGCCGCATCTTCGACCACAAACAGATCGTGTTTTTTAGCGATTGCCATAATGGTATCCATTTCGCAGGCCACACCCGCATAATGGACCGGCACAATGGCGCGGGTTTTCTCTGTGATGGCGGCTTCAATCAGCGTTTCGTCGATGTTCATGGTGTCCGGGCGGATATCCACGAAGACAATTTTCGCGCCACGCAGGACGAAAGCGTTGGCGGTGGAAACGAAGGTATAGCTCGGCATGATGACTTCATCATCCGGCCCGATATCCAGTAACAGGGCGGCCATCTCCAGCGACGCGGTACAGGACGGCGTCAGCAGCACTTTTGCGCTGCCAAAACGCTGCTCCATCCATTGCTGGCAACGACGCGTATAGCCGCCATCGCCGCACAGCTTGCCACTGCCCATTGCCGATTGCATATAATCGATTTCGGTTCCCACCACGGGAGGCGCATTAAATGGAATCATCTTGTCACCTGTATAGCCAGAAAGCGGTGCTTTCCACATTTGCACCGCTTTGAATGTAACGTTTAAGTGCGGCGGTGTTGCCCATTTGGGTCGCCACCCGCACTGTTTTTTTGCCGCGAGCCTGCGCCCAGTTCAGCGCGGCCTGCATCAGTTCGGCTCCCGCACCATGCCCGGCCAGCAGGCCGATACGCACGTCGGTATCATTCAGTTCACGTAGCGAAACATAGCCGCGAATATCACCATTAGCCGCCCGCAGCAGCAGGCATTGATGATCGAACGTGCCACGCACCGCGTTTTCTATCCACTGCGCGTAAAAGCGGCCGCTGGCGTCAGGCGCATACCACGGCGCGCGAAAACGGCTCAGCGCAAAAGCGTCTGCCGCTTTGTGGCGCAGGACCGGAATATCTGCCTCTGTTGCCACCGCAGCGTCAACGTCATCGCCTGCCGTTACCGGGACGATCAAATCAACTTCACCTTCCACCAGCCGAAAACCCAGTTGCTGAAATGCATCCAGCCAGTCAGGGCGATTAGCCGGAATTTTAGCCTGCACGCGTTCCCAGCCGGAGAGTGTTTCAGCACTCAACGCTGCAGCGCCTTCATCAACGCGCACAATGGCGCTTTGCAAACCAAAAAATTGGCTTTCCCAGTCGAGCGGCTCAACGCGGGCGTGAAGAATCAATGCCAGACGCCTTTGGTATCAACAATAAATTGTTGCGTCAGGCTGTCACCGTCGATCGCTTTAAATTCGTTATGATCGACCAGCATCACCAGCACATCTGCATCGTTCAGCGCCTGCTGTATGTCTGCCAGGGTACAGTGACCGGCCAGCTTTTTCGGTAACTCATGGATATTCGGCTCGACGACCAGCGTTTCGCCGCTGTGCCACTCGGCAATCAGCCTGGCAATTTCCATGGCGGGGCTTTCACGCAGATCGTCAATGTTGGGCTTAAAGGCCAGCCCAAAGCAGGCAATTTTGATGTCACCGGCCCGTTTTCCGCTGGCGGTCAGGCAGTCCGCTACCGCGGCTTTTACCTGATTGATAACCCAGTGCGGTTTATGGTCGTTGACTTCGCGGGCGGTACGGATAAGCCGCGCCTGCTCAGGATTTTGCGCGACGATAAACCACGGATCGACGGCGATACAGTGACCGCCAACGCCTGGCCCTGGCTGAAGAATATTCACCCGGGGATGACGGTTCGCCAGACGCACCAGTTCCCAGACGTTAATCCCCTGATCGGCGCAGATAAGCGAAAGCTCATTGGCAAATGCGATATTGACATCGCGGAAGCTGTTTTCAGTAAGCTTGCACATCTCGGCGGTGCGGGAGTTGGTTATCACGCACTCACCTTCAAGGAAGATGTTGTACAGCTCGCTGGCACGCGCGGAGCACACCGGCGTCATCCCGCCAATCACGCGGTCATTTTTAATCAGTTCCACCATCACCTGGCCTGGCAACACCCGCTCCGGGCAGTAGGCGATGTTAACATCTGCGTGCTCGCCGGCCTGCTGTGGAAAGCTCAGATCCGGGCGCATTTCTGCCAGCCACTGGGCCATTTGCTCAGTCGCACCCACCGGAGAGGTGGATTCGAGGATCACCAGCGCGCCTTTTTTTAGCACCGGCGCAATGGATTTCGCTGCCGCTTCAACGTAGACCATATCCGGCTCGTGATCGCCTTTGAAGGGCGTAGGCACGGCAATCAGCCAGGCATCGGCTTCAACAGGTGTGGTGCTGGCACGTAAATAGCCGCCTTCCACGGCCGCTTTAACCACGTTGTCCAGGTCTGGCTCGACAATATGAATTTGCCCGCGGTTGATAGTATCAACGGCGTGCTGGTTAATATCGATACCAATAACCTGTTTCTGTCGGGAAGCAAAAGCCGCAGCGGTAGGCAGGCCGATATAGCCCAGGCCAATAACAGAAATCGTATTAAAACTCATAGTGTTACCTGATTATTTTTCAGTGCATCCAAAATGCGTTTACACGCGTTGCCGTCACCGTAAGGGTTATGGGCGCGGCTCATCGCCTGATATTCGTCGTCGTCATGCAGCAGACGCGTTACCTGCTTAACGATGTCTTGTCGATCGGTACCCACCAGCCGCACGGTTCCCGCTTCAACAGCTTCAGGGCGCTCGGTAGTATCACGCATCACCAGTACCGGTTTACCCAGCGAGGGTGCTTCCTCCTGGATCCCACCGGAGTCGGTCAGGATCAACCAGGCGTGATTCATCAACCAGACAAATGGCAGGTAATCCTGAGGTTCAATCAGGATGACGTTATCAACGTGTCCGAGAATGCGGTTTACCGGCTCGCTAACATTCGGGTTCAGGTGAACCGGATAGACAATTTGCACATCGCGATTCTGCGCCGCAATCTCCGCCAGCGCCTCGCAGATCTGCTCGAAACCTTTACCGAAGCTTTCGCGACGGTGGCCGGTGACCAGAATCATCTTTTTACCATTGCCCAGGAAAGGATAACGGGCGGTCAATTCACCGCGCAGCGTTTCATCTGCCATAACCCTGTCGCGTACCCAGAACAGCGCATCAATCACGGTATTGCCGGTGACGAAAATTTGCTCATCAGCGGTGTTTTCATCGCGCAGATTCTGGCGCGAATTTTCCGTCGGCGCAAAGTGCCATGTGGCCAGGCGTCCGGTCAGCATTCGATTGCCTTCTTCAGGCCAGGGAGAATTCAGATCGCCGGTGCGCAGTCCCGCCTCAACGTGACCCACGGCAATCCGCTGGTAAAACGCCGCCAGACTGGTGGCAATGGTGGTGGTAGTATCACCATGGACCAGCACGACGTCCGGTTTGAACGATTCAAGAATAGGTTTTAAACCCTGCAAAATGCGGCAGGTGATCTCAGTCAGTCCCTGGCCCGGACTCATAATATTGAGATCATAATCCGGGACAATAGAAAAAAGGTGCAGCACCTGATCGAGCATCTCCCGATGCTGCGCAGTGACGCATACTTTTGCCTCAAAATGAGGATCCTTTGCCAGCGCATGAACCAGAGGAGCCATCTTGATAGCTTCTGGTCGTGTGCCAAATACAGTAAGTACTTTCACATCGATTCTCTTCGATTACGTAATGAAGGCCTCAGGGCCTTCATTACAGATGCGGCGTTTAGCGAACACGGCGGCGCACTAATGCCACCCCGGACCCCATTAACGCGCCGACAATGCCCCACATGATCATCAGGAAAGCACGACGTGGGCTATCACGTTTTACAGGTTCTTCCGGCGTTCGCAAATACCGGTAAGCCTGAAAACGCGGGTCCAGTACAGGGCCGACATTCAGCGTCGTTAACATGGCCCGATTCTGATCGTAATCCAGATCAAATTGGGGCCCTACAGCCTGCAAGTTTTCCAGCCTTGCCTGCAACATTGGCCGTCCCAGTAAAAACAGTTCTGAATCCGGTAACTCTTCGGCCGGGACATCCGTTTCACTGCGGGAGATATTATGCTGCTGCGCCACGTTTAACGCCTGCTCAATATTTTTCACCCGCCGTTCGTAAATCGTTTTGGCGACTTCTTCCTGACGCTTGACCTGCGCTTTCATTTGAATGGTGCGCGCAGCCCATGCGCCTTTAAGTTCATCATTCAGATGACCTGCCGCACGCTGGCTGGCGAAAGCCACATACTGACGCAATAAATTATTGGCGTCCGGCGCAGTTTCTGCCGTCAGCTTGACGCTATCACTGACGCTTTTAAGCGAATCACCCGGCATAAACTGAATATCGTTGATCAGATCGTCCAGCAGCGCGGCATCTGCCCGGGAATTACCCACCATACGTTGTTTGTAATAGTCGGTTTGTGACCAGAAATCCCGACGGGTATCCCAGGAGGCAAGCTGCATAATAAACTCTTTATACGCATCATCCATTACCGAAGGCTGCTCGACGGGTGCCTGGTTCGCTCTGGCATCCAGATTGCGTAAAAACTGCTGCTGCGAATAGTAACCGCCCAGCATATTTACGGTCGGCCTGTCAGTGATCGCCGTGGCACCCCACTCCTGACGAGCAAAGAAGGTATAAAGCAGAGCAATCAGGGCAAACAGCAGCGCCATTCCCACTATCCAAAATTTCCCTGCCCACAATGTACGAAACAGACCGCGAATATCCAGTTCATTCTCAGCGCTCACTGCCCGTGCTCCTGATAATGGTTGAGTCATCTCTTCCTCAGATTTATTTGGTTAATTTTGGATTGCTACCGCTGAGCCGACGTGCCCTGCGCTTCATACGTTTAATAAAACGTGCGACTTTCCAGGCCCGCTTGATGCAGTAGCCATACAGGAAGAATGCTAACAAAAACAGTATCAACATGACCCATTCTGGGACAATATGAGTCGCTTCGGCAATCACTCCAATGGCGGCCAGTAGCGCAGCGGCAAGCGTAATAAGAACAAAAGCCTGACGAGAAGTAAAACCGGCACGCATAATAAGATGATGAATGTGCTGACGGTCTGGTGAAAAAGGACTCATTCCTTTGCGCAGGCGGCGGTACATAATGGCCACCATATCCATCAGGGGAATAGCGATAATCCATAGCGCGGTAACCGGGCTGATAGGATGCGTTTTACCCTGGGTGGTTTCCAGCAGGATCCAGATAACCGTAAAACCAATCAGCGTGCTTCCTGCATCACCCATGAAGACTTTATAACGGCGACCGAGCGCGCCCAGGTTAAGTAAGATATAGGGAAGAATGGAGGCAATCATGGCGAAACACCACATCGCCAGACTGGTTTGCCCGTCAAACAGCAGGATCAGACCAATCGCCCCGAACGACACGCTCGACAGTCCGCCCAGCAGCCCGTCAATACCGTCAACCATGTTAAAAGCGTTAATCGCCGCCCAGACGGCAAACAGCGTGAGCAGAAAACCAAAAGGACCGAGCACCAGTTCCCACGGACCAAAAATATAGCCCAGGCTACTCAGGTGAAGATTTGCAATGCTTATCATCACAATGCCGACAATCGCCTGCACTGTGGCACGGAATTTAACGCTGATATCAAATCGATCGTCCAGCGCACCGACAAATACCAGTACGCCAGCACATATCAGATAAAGTGAGGCGTGAGGAATATAATAATTGATGATTTCGAAAGTGAAGCAAATTCCTGCGAAAACGGAAATCCCTCCCACAAGTGGGATCAGTCCCTGATGCCGTTTGCGAAAGTTAGGCTTATCAACCAGCCCTACCCTTATAGCTACCTTACGCGCAAAAAAAAGAAATAAGGTAGTGAACAGAAATATACTGATCAGATCAGCTGCTGCAGCCAGTAAATTCACAATTCACACTCTCAAAAAATAGTTGTATCAGAAGTATAACCACGAAGTAACCTATTCAGAAGGAAAACTCTAATCTGAACTCAGGATAATCTCAAAGATTTCAGTCAGACAGCGCCTTCTGCAGGCTCCTTGCCCTTTTAGTTTTATCTTTTAAAGCGTAGGCAACCAGAAACAAAAAAGCCACGCAAAAGCGTGGCGATTTTTTTGACAAATATTAACTTATGAACGTTTCATCATATCGAAGAAATCATCATTCGTTTTGGTCATTGCCAATTTATTAATGAGGAATTCCATTGCATCAATTTCGCCCATCGGGTGAATGATTTTGCGCAGGATCCACATTTTTTGCAGCTCTTCCTGCGTGGTGAGCAGCTCTTCTTTACGGGTACCGGAACGGTTGTAATCAATCGCCGGGAAGACGCGTTTTTCAGCAATCTTACGGGCCAGATGCAGTTCCATGTTACCGGTGCCTTTAAACTCTTCGTAGATGACTTCATCCATTTTAGAGCCGGTATCCACCAGCGCCGTTGCGATGATAGTCAGGCTACCGCCCTCTTCCACGTTACGCGCTGCGCCGAAGAAACGCTTCGGACGGTGCAGCGCGTTAGCGTCCACACCACCGGTCAGGACTTTACCTGATGCCGGAACAACGGTGTTATAAGCACGTGCCAGACGGGTGATGGAGTCGAGCAGAATGATCACATCTTTCTTGTGCTCAACCAAGCGTTTAGCCTTCTCGATCACCATCTCTGCAACCTGAACGTGGCGAGATGCCGGTTCGTCAAAGGTAGAAGCAACCACTTCCCCTTTCACCAGACGCTGCATCTCAGTCACTTCTTCCGGACGTTCGTCAATCAGCAGCACCATCAGCACACAGTCAGGATGGTTGTAAGCGATGCTCTGGGCAATATTTTGCAGCAGCATCGTTTTACCGGCTTTCGGCGGCGCAACGATCAGACCACGCTGACCACGACCAATTGGCGATGCCAGGTCCAGTACACGCGCCGTTAAATCTTCAGTAGAACCGTTACCACGTTCCATACGCAGACGAGAGTTTGCGTGCAGCGGGGTCAGGTTCTCAAAAAGGATTTTATTACGGGCGTTTTCCGGCTTGTCGTAGTTAACTTCATTGACTTTCAACAGCGCAAAGTAACGTTCGCCTTCTTTTGGCGGGCGAATCTTACCAGAAATGGTATCACCAGTGCGGAGGTTGAAACGGCGGATTTGGCTGGGGGAAACGTAGATGTCATCAGGACCGGCGAGGTAGGAGCTGTCTGCGGAGCGGAGGAAACCAAATCCGTCCTGCAATATCTCCAGGACACCGTCACCGAAGATATCTTCGCCACTCTTAGCATGCTGCTTCAGGATGGCAAAAATAATGTCCTGCTTGCGCATGCGAGCCTGGTTTTCCAGTCCCATATTTTCGCCGAGAGTAATCAGCTCAGAAACCGGCGTATTCTTTAATTCGGTAAGATTCATAATGGTGTGGGTTCTTAAACTCGGGGTAAATCTCGAACTTAGTGTTGTGAATGGTATGGCAGGGTCATCCATGCCTGTTAACGGCCATCGACTCATGTCTGTTCGCTGTCTGGTCACAGGAGAGTACGCAGAACTGAAACGACAAGACGGATTGAGCGACAAGCCCGGAAATTCTCTGCTTCTCTCGCGAATGACTTAAGACATCGGAAGCAGCGGGTAAAACAAGATATGTTTAAAACGAAGACAAAACTAACTTAGCACGACTCGGGCCGGGCGTCCAGAGATCCTGTCAATTTAAGGATCGCGGACGCCACGAAAAGAACAGCCTTACGCTAAGTTAGCGTCAAGGAACTCTTTCAGCTGACCTTTGGACAGCGCGCCCACTTTGGTCGCAGCCACTTCGCCATTTTTGAACAGCAGCAGAGTCGGGATACCGCGAATACCGTATTTCGGTGCGGTGCCCGGGTTCTGGTCAATGTTCAGTTTGGCAATAGTCAGTTTGCCCTGATACTCGTCAGCGATTTCATCCAGGATCGGGGCGATCATTTTACACGGACCGCACCACTCTGCCCAGAAATCTACGAGAACCAATCCTTCTGCTTTGAGTACATCCGTGTCAAAACTGTCGTCAGTCAGGTGAATAATTTTATCGCTCATATTTAACTCCACAGGAATAGGCCTGGCATGTTGGTGTAGCATTAAACAGCAACTGTTGTTGCATTAACCAACTAAAGGTTGACTTTATTTCACCGGATACGCTTTCGTAAAGCAATAGTAAGCTGATATTCTACCACACTATGAGCAAAACACATTTAACAGAACAGAAGTTTTCCGACTTCGCCCTGCACCCTAAGGTGATCGAAGCCCTTGAAGTTAAAGGGTTTCATAACTGCACGCCCATTCAGGCACTCGCCCTCCCGCTAACGCTGGCAGGTCGTGATGTTGCAGGGCAGGCGCAAACCGGTACCGGGAAAACGATGGCGTTTCTGACGTCAACGTTTCATTATCTTCTCTCTCACCCGCCGATCGACGGTCGTCAGGTGAATCAACCGCGCGCATTAATTATGGCTCCGACCCGCGAATTAGCGGTGCAGATCCATGCCGATGCAGAACCGCTGGCGCAAACCACAGGCCTGAAATTAGGTCTGGCTTACGGCGGTGACGGCTACGACAAGCAGCTTAAAGTGCTGGAAAGCGGCGTTGACATTCTGATCGGTACTACCGGTCGACTGATTGATTACGCTAAACAGAACCATATCAACCTGGGCGCGATTCAAGTCGTGGTGCTGGACGAAGCCGATCGCATGTACGATCTCGGCTTTATCAAAGATATTCGCTGGCTGTTCCGCCGTATGCCGGCAACGAACCAGCGCCTGAATATGCTGTTCTCCGCTACGCTGTCGTATCGCGTACGTGAACTGGCGTTTGAACAAATGAACAATGCTGAATACGTTGAGGTCGAACCGGAACAAAAAACCGGCCACCGTATTAAAGAAGAGCTGTTCTACCCGTCTAACGAAGAAAAAATGCGCCTGCTGCAAACGCTCATTGAAGAAGAGTGGCCGGATCGCGCAATTATTTTCGCCAATACCAAGCACCGCTGTGAAGATATCTGGGGCCACCTTGCCGCCGATGGTCATCGCGTTGGGCTGCTGACCGGCGACGTTGCGCAGAAAAAACGCCTGCGTATTCTCGACGAGTTTACCCGTGGCGATATCGACATCCTGGTGGCCACTGACGTTGCGGCCCGCGGTCTGCATATTCCTGCCGTAACTCACGTCTTTAACTACGACATGCCGGACGATTGTGAAGATTACGTCCACCGCATTGGTCGTACGGGTCGTGCCGGAGCAAGCGGTCACTCTATCAGCCTGGCGTGCGAAGAGTACGCGCTGAACGTTCCTGCGATTGAAACCTACATCGGTCATTCCATTCCGGTAAGTAAATACAATCCAGATGCGCTAATGACTGAGTTACCAAGGCCACTGCGTCTGACACGTCCGCGTCCGGGAAATGGACCGCGCCGTACTAACGCACCGCGCAACCGCCGTCGTCAGGGTTAACGAAAATGCCGTCTGCCGCTTCGCTTTACGCCGCCATCGATCTGGGATCGAATAGTTTTCATATGCTGGTCGTGCGCGAGGTGGCGGGAAGTATCCAGACCGTTGCCCGTATCAAACGGAAAGTCAGGCTGGCTGCGGGCCTGAGCAGCAGCAACGTGCTCGCGCCTGACGCGATGGAGCGCGGCTGGCAGTGTTTGCGCCTGTTTGCCGAGCGGCTGCAGGATATTCCGCAGTCACAAATTCGGGTTGTCGCCACGGCAACGCTTCGTCTTGCCGTCAATGCGGGCGAGTTTATCGCCCGGGCAGAGGAAATTCTCGGCTGCCCTGTGCAGGTCATTAAAGGCGAAGAAGAAGCCCGTCTGATTTATCAGGGTGTCGCCCACACCACCGGGGGTGCGGACCAGCGGCTGGTGGTCGATATTGGCGGGGCCAGTACCGAACTGGTCACCGGTACCGGCGCGCAAACAACGTCGCTCTTCAGTCTTTCAATGGGCTGCGTCACCTGGCTTGAGCGCTATTTCTCCAGTCGTAACCTGGGCAAAAGCAATTTTGATGAGGCAGAAAAAGCGGCACGCGACGTCCTGCGCCCGATTGTCGATGAATTACGCTATCACGGCTGGAAGATTTGCGTCGGCGCGTCAGGCACGGTGCAGGCGCTACAGGAAATCATGATGGCACAGGGAATGGACGAGCGCATCACGCTTCCCAAACTTGAGCAGCTGAAACAACGAGCGATTCAGTGCGGCCGGCTTGAAGAGTTAGAAATTGAAGGGTTGACCCTGGAACGCGCGCTGGTGTTCCCAAGCGGCCTTGCGATCCTGATTGCAATTTTCAGTGAGCTGAATATCCAGTGTATGACGCTGGCTGGCGGCGCACTGCGCGAAGGTCTGGTGTATGGAATGCTGCATCTTACCGTCGATGAAGACGTTCGTAGTCGCACCATGCGTAATATCCAGCGCCGTTTTATGGTGGATAGCGATCAGGCACAGCGTGTCGCCAGACTCGCATCCCATTTTGCCAGCCAGCTCGAAGAAGCATGGGATCTGGAGCTAATCAGTCGCGAACTGTTGGTAAATGCCTGCTTGTTGCATGAAATCGGCCTGAATGTCGATTTTAAATCTGCGCCACAGCACGCCGCTTATCTGGTCAAAAATCTCGATCTGCCCGGTTTTACACCGGCACAGAAAAAATTATTGGCTACGTTATTACTGAACCAGACAAACACGATCGATCTTTCATCGCTGCATCAGCAGAATGCCGTTCCGCCACGGGTTGCCGAGCATCTGTGCCGCCTGCTGCGTCTGGCTATTTTGTTTGCCAACCGCCGTCGGGACGATCTGGTGCCGGATATCGCGCTGAATGCCAGCGGTGAAAAGTTAACGCTGCGCCTGCCTGAGGGCTGGTTGAATAACCATCCGCTGGGCGCCGAGCTTGTCGAGCAGGAAAGCCAGTGGCAAAGCTATGTCCACTGGCCGCTGGACGTGGTTTAGTGGCTAACCAGCACCTGCTGCGGTAACCAGCCTTCAACGATTTTCTTTGTGACGGGATGAGTATAGCGACTCCAGACAAAGCCCTGGCTTTGTCCCCATGACAGCGCCTGAATTTTATCGCCGTTCACAAGAAAGGCATTAACCGGACAGTTTTTATTGGGTGCCCAGTAGAAGGGTTGGCGCTTTTCGGTACTCTTTATATAACGTTCGCTGGCATCCCCCGCTACGTCGAAAGGATTTGGAGTAAATCCGCCGGTCGGATCGTCATGTAGGTTTTGAATAGCCTGAAAACACTGATTATCCAGCGCACGACAGGTGCGATATTCTTGTAAGACGTTAGCATCCGGGGTGAGTTTGACGGGATGTTCCGCATCAGCACTTTCATCCCATAACTCGCCGCTGTCCGGATGATAAACCACCCAACCGTACTGGCCTGCGCCAGGCGCACCTTCCGTTTTCGCCTCGCGCTTATTGAAGATTTGAATAAACTCCACGCCTTTACGATCGTCATGCTCTTCAATAAGAAAGTCGAGATCGTCCGGTTCTGGATGCAAACTGGCGATCATCTGCTGATTAGTACTGGCCAGCAGCTTCTTTAGCGGAAGACTACAGCTTCTGGCCGGCTGCGCGCCGGGAGCATCACTTAGCACCACATTAGTGATCGTTGCACTTAACGCAGAGAACGCCACGAACGGCATGGAAAATGAGAAAATAAAAATGGCTTTTTTCATGTATCTTCCCTACTGACCTTTCGCTTTGGCCATCATTGCCCGGATGTTAGCGATACTCGCCTGCCCTTTTTGCATCCGCTCTTCAGCCGTGACCACTTTACGCTCCTGCTCCCACAATAAATCATCCTGGGGCAGCTCCAGTAAAAAGCGGCTCGGCTCCGGACGTATCAACTCGCCATATTGACGGCGTTCTTTGCACAACGTAAAGATAAGCTCTTTCTGGGCGCGGGTAATGCCGACATAGGCCAGGCGGCGCTCCTCATCCACATTATCTTCATCAATACTGCTTTGATGCGGTAGCAATCCTTCTTCCATGCCGACCAGAAAGACATACGGAAATTCCAGCCCTTTGGAGGCGTGTAGCGTCATAAGCTGAACCTGATCCAGTTCTTCATCTGATTCGCCGCGCTCCATCATGTCACGCAGGGTAAAGCGCGTGACCACCTGGGTCAGGGTCATTGGCTCGTCGATTTCACTTCCTTCCAGCATTTCAGTCATCCAGCTAAAAAGCTGATTAACGTTTTTCATGCGCATTTCTGCGGCTTTTGGGCTGGGAGAAGTTTCAAACAGCCAGGATTCGTAATCAATCCCGTGGATCAAATCGCGCACCGCTGCCACTGGCTCCCGCTCCGCCAGGCGCTGAACATCGCCCAGCCAGTGAGTGAAGCGGGTGAGGGATTCGTAGCCGCGTCCACTAAGCGTCTGGGTCAGTCCCATATCAAAACTGGCGCTAAACAGACTTTTGTTACGGCTATTCGCCCATTCCCCCAGCTTTTGCAGGGTTGCCGGACCGATTTCACGTTTGGGCGTATTCACGATGCGCAGAAATGCGCTGTCATCATTAGCGTTGGTCAGCACGCGCAGATAAGCCAGTAAATCTTTAATTTCCGGTCGGGAGAAAAACGAGGTGCCGCCAGAAATTTTGTACGGAATGCGGTTTTGCATCAGGAATTTTTCAAACACCCGCGACTGATGATTACCGCGATACAAAATCGCATAGTCTTTATACTGCGTTTTATTAATAAAGTGATGGGCAATAAGCTCGCCGGTCACCCGTTCCGCTTCGTGCTCTTCATTATTGGCGCTGAGCACTTTCAGCTCGGTACCGTACCCCAGTTCGGAAAACAGACGCTTTTCAAACACATGTGGGTTATTGGCAATCAGGATATTCGCCGCTTTCAGGATACGTCCGGACGAACGGTAATTCTGCTCCAGTTTTATCACTTGCAGTGCCGGGAAATCTTCATTCAACAGCACCAGGTTTTGCGGTCGCGCACCGCGCCAGGAATAGATGGACTGATCGTCATCGCCGACCACGGTAAAACGTGCACGACTGCCCACCAGCAGCCTGACCAACTCATACTGGCTGGTATTGGTGTCCTGATATTCATCCACCAGCAGGTAGCGGATCTTATTCTGCCAGCGCTCGCGTACTTCTTCATTACGTTGCAGTAACAACGTTGGCAGCAGGATCAGATCGTCAAAATCCAGTACGTTACAGGCTTTCATATGCGCATCGTACAGGCCGTAGCAGTGAGCAAAGATCCGATCGCGCTCGCCTTTTGCCTGGGCTGCCGCCTGCGCGGGGGTCATTAGATCGTTTTTCCAGTTTGAGATCGTCGAGATCAACTGTTGCAGCACGACCTTATCATCCTCGATTATCCCCTCACTCAGATCCTTAAGCAGCGCAACCTGATCGGTATCGTCGAAGAGTGAAAAACTGGATTTCATGCCCAGCGCCGCGTACTCGCGCTTAATAATCTCAAGCCCGAGAGTATGGAACGTGGAAATCATCAGCCCACGTGCTTCTTTACGCCCCAGCGTCTGGGCCACGCGCTCTTTCATTTCGCGGGCCGCTTTATTGGTAAACGTAACTGCCGCGATGTGCCGTGCCTGATAACCGCAAACGCGGATCAAATGGGCAATTTTGTTGGTGATCACGCGGGTCTTGCCGGAGCCAGCACCCGCCAGCACCAGGCAGGGGCCGGTGACGAATTCGACGGCTTGTTGTTGTCCGGGGTTTAAACGCATAGAGTCACTCAATGAAAGTCGGGAGGGAAGAAAAAGTGCGTGGTAGTATAGCGACTGAAATCTTTATGACTCAAGGCACAATCATGGCAAAAACAGCGGCAGCAATGCATATCCTTGTAAAGGAAGAGAAACTGGCTTTAGATCTTCTGGAGCAAATTAAAAACGGCGGCGATTTTGAAAAGCTGGCGAAAAAGCACTCTACTTGTCCGTCAGGTAAAAAAGGCGGTCACTTAGGTGAGTTCCGTCAGGGCCAGATGGTACCGGCATTCGATAAAGTCGTGTTCTCCTGCCCGGTGCTGGAGCCGACCGGCCCGCTGCACACTCAGTTCGGCTATCACATCATTAAAGTGCTGTACCGAAATTAAAATAAAGCCCGGGGGTGTGAACCCCCGGGCTTCATCCTCCCGGAAAACTTTATATCGGGGGACCCCACCCCCGCCAGTATGCGTATTTTAACCCGCGACAGCGATACGTTTCATATCCGTCATATAGCCACGCAGCTTTTTACCCACCTCTTCAATGGCATGGTTACGAACGGCTTCGTTAACATCACGCAGTTGCGCGTTATCAACTTCAGTCCCTTCGGTCGCTTTACCCAGATCGCCCGGTTGCAGCGTGGTCATAAACTCTTTCAGCAGCGGTACACACGCGTAAGAGAACAGATAGTTGCCGTATTCAGCGGTATCAGAGATCACCACGTTCATTTCATACAGACGCTTACGGGCAATAGTATTGGCGATCAGCGGCAGCTCGTGCAGTGATTCATAGTACGCCGATTCTTCGATAATGCCGGAATCGACCATGGTTTCGAATGCCAGCTCAACGCCCGCTTTTACCATCGCGATCATCAGGACGCCCTTATCGAAGTACTCCTGCTCGCTGATTTTGCCCTCAAACTGCGCGGCAGTTTCAAACGCGGTTTTACCGGTCTCTTCACGCCAGGTCAGCAGATTTTTGTCATCGTTTGCCCAGTCAGCCATCATGCCGGAGGAAAACTCACCGGAGATAATGTCATCCATGTGTTTCTGGAACAGCGGAGCCATGATCGCTTTTAACTGCTCAGACAGGGCATAAGCACGCACTTTTGCCGGATTAGACAGGCGGTCCATCATCAGAGTAATGCCGCCCTGCTTCAGGGCTTCGGTGATGGTCTCCCAGCCGAACTGAATCAGTTTCTCGGCATAGGCCGGGTCAGTCCCTTCTTCCACCAGCTTATCAAAACACAGCAGTGAACCGGCCTGCAACATACCGCACAGGATGGTCTGCTCGCCCATGAGATCGGATTTTACTTCCGCAACGAAAGACGACTCCAGTACGCCTGCACGATGACCACCGGTCGCCGCAGCCCAGGCTTTCGCAATGGCCATACCTTCACCCTTCGGATCGTTTTCCGGGTGAACAGCAATCAGCGTTGGCACACCGAAACCACGTTTGTACTCTTCGCGGACTTCAGTACCCGGGCATTTCGGGGCCACCATAACCACGGTGATGTCCTGGCGAATTTGCTCGCCCACTTCAACGATGTTAAAACCGTGCGAGTAGCCCAGCGCCGCACCGTCTTTCATCATCGGCTGTACCGTGCGTACCACGTCAGAGTGCTGTTTATCTGGCGTCAGGTTAACCACTAAATCGGCCTGCGGGATCAGCTCTTCGTAAGTCCCTACTTTAAAGCCATTTTCCGTCGCTTTGCGCCAGGAAGCGCGTTTCTCCGCGATGGCTGCTTTACGCAACGCGTAAGAAATATCCAGACCGGAGTCACGCATGTTCAGGCCCTGGTTCAGGCCCTGAGCGCCACAGCCGACGATGACCACTTTTTTACCCTGAAGATAGCTTGCGCCATCGGCAAATTCGTCGCGGCCCATAAAGCGGCATTTGCCCAGCTGTGCCAGCTGCTGGCGCAGATTCAGTGTATTAAAGTAGTTAGCCATGATGGTGTACTCCGTGATGTTGTGTCTTATTGTTCGCTTTTGCGATATTGAACTTACTATATGACAGGAAATTTATTGCGGAAATTGATATATTCACAACGTCACGTTGCAATTTATGCAACGTAAACGGGTGAGGAGCAACCTGTGGATTTACGCGATCTCAAAACGTTTTTACATCTGGCCGATAGCCGCCATTTTGGCCGTAGCGCCCGGGCGATGCACGTCAGTCCCTCCACGCTTTCACGCCAGATCCAGCGGCTTGAAGAGGATTTGGGGCAGCCGTTGTTTATTCGTGATAACCGTACCGTCACGCTGACCGAGGCGGGGGAAGAATTGCGTGTTTTTGCGCAGCAGACGTTGCTTCAGTATCAGCAGTTGCGCCATACCATGGATCAGAAAGGTCCGTCGCTCTCCGGCGAGTTACATCTGTTTTGCTCTGTTACCGCCGCTTACAGCCACCTGCCGCCGATCCTTGACCGCTTTCGCGCCGAACATCCTTCCGTTGAAATCAAGCTCACCACCGGAGACGCCGCCGACGCCATGGAGAAGGTCGTCACCGGCGAGGCCGATCTGGCGATTGCAGGTAAACCGGAAACGCTACCCGGCGCAGTTAACTTTGCCATTCTGGAGGATCTGGCGGTGGTACTTATTGCACCGGCCCTGCCTTGTCCGGTACGTAATCAGGTTGTGGTGGCAGCGCCAGACTGGTCGACCGTTCCCTTCATCATGGCCGATCAGGGGCCGGTACGCCGCCGCATAGAATTGTGGTTCCGGCGGCATAAAATCAGTAATCCGGTGATTTATGCTACCGTTGGCGGTCATGAAGCGATGGTTTCAATGGTCGCGCTCGGCTGTGGCGTAGCACTGTTACCCGAAGTCGTGCTGGAAAACAGCCCGGAACCGGTACGTAATCGCGTCATGATCCTGGAGCGTAACGATGAAGAATCGCCGTTTGAGCTGGGCGTTTGCGTACAGAAAAAACGGCTGCACGAACCGCTTATTGAAGCCTTCTGGAAAATTGTTCAGAGTTAATAGGGAACTGAAATGCATAAAAAAACAGTGCTGTTATCGGTGTTAATGGCGATTTGCTTTGATGTACAGGCTAAACCAAAAGGCATTACTGTGCAGGATGTAAAGCATCTGGCATTGAAGCAGTGTCTGAGCCAAAATTATGGCGATCTGACGCCCGCTGATACGTTTTCCGCCCCCTCTCATGATGCTTCCTTTAAGGTGGAAAGCTACGCGCTGGGGAATGCCGGCGTCTGGGACGCGTTTTCACAGTTTGTTTCCAGAGAAACCCAGGACTTCGATAAATTAACGATGTCGCTAAAAGACGAAAGCGGCAAAGCGAATAACGTGCTGGCACAGTGCATGGCGTTTTATGAGTCACAGACGCTGGATAAGTACGTGCGCGAAACAGTAATGAAGTGACACACTCTCCGCAAGGCCGGAGAGTGTGATGACGTTAAAAGGGCGCATTATGCCAGGAAAAAGCGAAACGCCGGGTTGGTGGTTTCGTCATGGCACTCATAGCCCAGTTCTTTCAACCGGGTTTCGAAGTCCGGCTCGTGCTCGCCCAGCTCAAACGCGGCCAGGACGCGACCATAGTCCGTACCGTGGCTGCGGTAATGAAACAGCGAAATATTCCAGTGCGTACCGAGAGTATGCAGAAATTTCAGTAGTGCACCGGGGGATTCCGGAAACTCAAAGCTGAACAGCCGTTCCTGAAGCGGTTTTGACGGACGACCGCCGACCATATAGCGTACGTGCAGTTTTGCCATTTCGTCGTCGGAAAGATCGACTACGCCGTAGCCCCCCTCGGTCAGCAGTTGCAAAATTTCCCTACGTTCTTCTGTCCCGCGACTTAAGCGGACGCCAACAAAAATACAGGCGTCTTTAGCATCGGCGAAACGGTAGTTAAATTCGGTAACCGAACGCCCGCCCAGCAGCTGGCAAAACTTCAGGAAACTGCCCTTCTCTTCCGGAATAGTGACCGCCAGCAGCGCTTCCCGCTGCTCACCCAGCTCGCAGCGCTCGGAAACATAGCGCAGACCGTGGAAATTCACGTTTGCGCCGGACAGCACATGCGCCAGACGTTCACCGCGAATATCATGTTGCGCGATGTATTTTTTCATTCCTGCCAGCGCCAGCGCACCGGACGGTTCCGCCACTGCGCGCACGTCCTCAAACAGATCTTTCATTGCCGCGCAGATGGCATCGCTATCGACGGTAATAATATCGTCAAGATATTCCTGGCACAGGCGGAACGTTTCATCACCGATACGTTTCACCGCAACACCTTCAGCGAAGAGACCGACGCGCGGCAAATCCACCGGATGCCCGGCGTCCAGCGCGGCTTTCAGGCAGGCTGAGTCCTCTGCCTCAACGGCAATCACTTTGATCTGCGGCATCAACTGTTTGATCAGTACGGCCACACCCGCTGCCAGCCCGCCGCCGCCAACCGGAACAAAAATGCGGTCAAGGTGTGCATCTTGCTGAAGCAGCTCGAGCGCCAGCGTACCCTGCCCGGCAATCACCATTGGATGATCAAACGGCGGCACCCAGGTAAGCCCGTGCTGCTGCGCCAGATCAATCGCTTTGGCTTTCGCTTCATCGAAGTTTGCCCCGTGAAGCAGAACTTCGCCGCCAAAACGACGTACGGCATCGACTTTGATATCTGCTGTAGCCACCGGCATGACGATCAGCGCTTTCACCCCCAGACGCGAAGCGGAGAAAGCTACGCCCTGCGCGTGGTTGCCCGCAGATGCCGTGATCACACCGTGTGACTTCTGTTGTTCGGTCAGGCCAGACATCATGGCATACGCGCCGCGCAACTTAAAACTGTGCACCGGCTGACGATCTTCACGCTTTACCAGGATGACGTTATCAAGCCGGGCGGAGATTTTGTCCATCTTTTGCAGCGGCGTGACCTGCACGGCTTCATATACTGGCGCACGCAGCACCGCTCTGAGGTATTCCGCCCCCTCTGGAGCGGAAGAAAGAGGCTGTGAGTCGGCCATCATTAGCCTCCGAGTTTGGATTTATCGCGTACTGCGCCTTTATCCGCACTGGTGGCGAGGCTGGCGTAGGCACGCAGAGCAAAAGAGACCTGACGTTCACGTGCTTTTGGCGTCCAGGCGTCAGCACCGCGTGCGTCCTGCGCTTCACGACGCGCCGCGATTTCCTGATCGCTTACTTGCAGCTGGATGCCGCGATTCGGGATATCGATAGCAATCATGTCACCGTCTTCAATCAGCGCGATATTACCGCCGCTGGCAGCTTCCGGAGAGACGTGACCGATAGAAAGACCGGATGTGCCGCCAGAGAAACGTCCGTCCGTGATCAGCGCGCACGCTTTGCCGAGACCCATTGATTTCAGGAAAGTGGTCGGATAAAGCATCTCCTGCATGCCCGGACCGCCTTTTGGCCCCTCATAGCGGATCACGACTACATCACCGGCAACGACTTTTCCACCGAGAATAGCCTCAACCGCATCGTCCTGGCTTTCATAGACTTTTGCCGGGCCGGTAAATTTCAGAATGCTGTCATCAACGCCTGCTGTTTTCACGATACAGCCGTTTTCGGCAAAGTTACCGTACAGTACGGCCAGCCCGCCATCCTGACTGTAGGCATGTTCGAGCGAGCGAATGCAGCCTTGCGCGCGGTCATCGTCGAGCGTGTCCCAGCGGCAATTCTGTGAGAAGGCTTTTGTGGTACGAATACCCGCGGGTCCGGCACGATACATACTTTTGACCGCCTCATCCTGAGTGATCACCACGTCATATTGCTCAATGGTCTCTGGCAGCGTCAGGCCCAGAATATTTTTTACATCGCGGTTGAGCAGTCTGGCGCGATCCAGCTCGCCCAGGATGCCGATAACGCCCCCCGCACGGTGAACATCTTCCATATGGTATTTTTGGGTGCTTGGCGCGACTTTACATAATTGCGGCACCTTGCGGGAAAGCTTATCGATATCACTCATGGTGAAATCAATTTCAGCTTCCTGCGCCGCGGCCAGCAGATGCAGAACCGTGTTTGTGGAGCCACCCATCGCGATATCCAGCGTCATGGCATTTTCAAACGCGGCTTTATTGGCGATATTGCGCGGCAGCGCGCTGGCATCATCCTGCTCATAGTAGCGTTTGGTCAGCTCAACAATGCGCTTACCGGCATTGAGAAACAGCTGCTCACGGTCAGCATGGGTCGCCAGAAGGGAACCATTTCCCGGTTGCGATAATCCCAGCGCTTCAGTCAGGCAGTTCATTGAGTTGGCGGTGAACATCCCGGAACACGATCCACAGGTTGGGCAGGCGGAACGTTCAACCTGATCGCTCTGCTCGTCAGACACTTTCGGATCGGCACCCTGAATCATGGCATCCACCAGATCCAGTTTGATGATTTGATCGGAGAGCTTGGTTTTACCGGCTTCCATCGGACCACCGGAGACGAAGATCACCGGAATGTTCAGGCGCAGTGAGGCCATCAGCATTCCGGGAGTGATTTTATCGCAGTTGGAAATACAGACCATGGCATCGGCGCAGTGCGCATTGACCATATATTCTACGGAGTCAGCGATCAATTCACGCGATGGCAGTGAATAAAGCATTCCCCCATGCCCCATGGCGATACCGTCATCCACCGCAATGGTGTTGAACTCTTTCGCCACGCCACCTGAGGCCTCAATTTGCTCCGCAACCAGTTTACCCAGGTCGCGCAGATGCACGTGGCCTGGCACAAACTGGGTGAACGAGTTGACGACCGCGATAATCGGCTTACCGAAATCATCATCAGTCATTCCGGTGGCGCGCCACAGCGCACGTGCTCCGGCCATATTACGGCCATGGGTGGTAGTGGCGGAACGATACTTAGGCATGCTTTATTTA
The DNA here is from genome assembly GCF_001187865.1 of Klebsiella sp. RIT-PI-d. NCBI lineage: Bacteria > Pseudomonadati > Pseudomonadota > Gammaproteobacteria > Enterobacterales > Enterobacteriaceae > Klebsiella > Klebsiella sp. RIT-PI-d. The sequence continues at coordinate 6,748 of NZ_LGIT01000005.1, read as the reverse complement.
CTCCCGTCTGACTATTAAATGGGACGGTGCGTGCCGTCCCATATTTATATTTAGCGATTAACCTGATCCAACCAGCCCCATTTATCGTCGGTTTCACCGGTAAAGAGGCCAAAGAAGGCTTGCTGAATACGTTTGGTGACCGGACCACAGCGGCCCTCACCTACCTGAATGCCGTCAACGCTGCGAACCGGCGTAATTTCTGCCGCCGTACCGGACATAAAGACTTCATCGGCCAGGTATAGCGATTCGCGAGACAATACCTGCTCGCGAACCTCAATGCCGAGCTCCTGTGCCAGCTTAATAATCGCATCGCGCGTAATGCCAGGCAGCGCAGAAGAGGTAAACGGTGGGGTAAACAGGATGCCATCTTTGACTTCAAACAGGTTTTCACCCGCGCCCTCGGAAATATAGCCGTTTACATCCAGCGCGATGCCTTCCTGATAACCATGACGGCGTGCTTCGCTGCCCACCAGCAGAGAGGAAAGATAGTTGCCACCTGCTTTAGCTGCTGTCGGAATGGTGTTCGGCGCAACGCGGTTCCACGAAGAAACCATCGCGTCAATTCCCTGATCCAGCGCATCTGCGCCCAGGTAAGCCCCCCACGGGAAGGCAGCAATGATGACGTCCGTGGTATACCCTTCCGGCGGGTTTACGCCCATGCCAACATCACCTACAAAGACCAGCGGACGAATATAGGCGCTGGTCAGATTGTTTTTGCGGATCACTTCGCGGCAAGCTTCCATCAACTCATCAACGCTCTGGGAAACCGGGAAACGATAGATTTTGGCTGAATCACGCAGACGCTGCATGTGTTCGCGATGGCGAAACACCACGGGTCCTTTGTGAGAGTCGTAGCAACGGATACCTTCAAATACTGAAGTACCGTAGTGAAGCGCGTGAGACATCACGTGAACTTTCGCGTCTTCCCAACGAATCATCTCGCCATTGGACCAAATGTAATCAGCTTTTTTCGTCGTCATTTTTCTTCCTTTGCGCTCAGGCGCGGATTTGTTGTGATGTAGTTGTTCGTTGCTGTATCTCGACACGAGCGACGTCGACCAGTTTATTCAACTGACTAAACAGTAATTCGACGGGCCGGGGGCTGGCAACGGTCAATTCAATATTTATATTCTGTGCATCGACGGCGGTTTCCATATTCATGGCACAAATCTGGAAGCCACGATGGCGAACCACGCGTAAAACACGTTCTAATGTTTCCGGATTGAAGCGTGCCTCTACGGCGACATGATGGTGCATCATGATAATTTCTCCAGCATTTGTGAGTTACTGGCACCGGGTGGAACCAGCGGCCAGACGTTCTCAAGTTCGTCGATTGAGACATGAAGCAGGTATGGCCCTTCGCTGTTCAGCAAGGTATCGAGGGCGGCTTCAACCTGGTCTTTACGCGTGATGTGCTGCCCGGGGATACCAAAAGCGCTGGCCAGCATCAGAAAATCAGGATTATCGGTCAGGATGGTTTCGCTATAACGTTCCTGGAAAAACAACTGCTGCCACTGGCGAACCATGCCTAAACGCTGGTTATCAATTAATACGATTTTCAATGGCAGCTGCTTGCGTTTTACGGTGCCCAACTCCTGCACGTTCATCATGAAGGAGCCGTCACCGGAGATACAGATAACCGTATCATCAGGACGCGCGACTTGTGCACCTACCGCGGCAGGTAAACCAAATCCCATCGTGCCTAACCCGCTGGAGGTAATGAAGTTTTCCGGGCGGTTATAGGTCATGTGCTGTGCTGACCACATTTGATGCTGTCCAACATCGGTTGTGACGACGCAGTCGGCAGGCTTACGGTCAGACAGCTGTTTTAACAGCAGCGGGGCATAGATAGCCTCGCCGGGATGATCGTAACGCCAAGCGTGTTCACGACGTAAATTCGCGCTGTACTGCCGCCACGCTTCAATGGCTAACGGCTGTTGTAAGGCAGGCAATAATACGTTCAGATCGCCCTGTAATCCGACATGTACCTGACGCAGTTTATTCATTTCCGCCGGGTCGATATCCATATGGATAACTTTTGCGTGTGGCGCAAAGGTATTCAGCTTGCCGGTGACACGATCGTCAAAACGTGCACCGACGGCAATCAGTAAATCGCACTCTTGTATCGCAAAGTTCGCGGCTTTGGTGCCGTGCATACCTAACATGCCCAGATAGTGCGGCTCGTTCGGCTCTACTGCGCCTAAGCCCTTCAGGGTGCAGGTAGAGGGCATCTGCGTCACGGCGATAAATTCACGCAGCGCCGGAACGGCCTGGGCCATACCGACACCGCCGCCCACGTACAGCATCGGCTTGTGTGCCTGTGCCAGCATTTTTCGCGCCAGCTCAACGTCAGCATGCGGAAACGTCGTATCGTTTTCAACAGTGGAAAAATGCGGTTCCAGCTCGCCTGTGGCTAACTGAATGTCTTTTGGAATATCGACCAGCACTGGACCAGGGCGGCCTGAGTTTGCCACCTGAAAGGCTTCCGCTATCACGCGCGGCAACTCTTCCAGCGACTGCACTAAAAAGCTGTGTTTCGTGCAGGCCAGCGACAAACCGAGGACGTCCACTTCCTGAAATGCATCGGTGCCCATAAACGGCGCGGAGACCTGGCCTGTGATAGCAACAACAGGGACAGAGTCTAAAAGTGCATCAGCCAGTCCAGTGATGAGGTTGGTTGCACCCGGACCAGAAGTGGCGATACACACGCCGGTTTTACCGGTTGAACGGGCATAGCCGATAGCCGCTATCGCCGCGCCCTGCTCGTGACGACACAACAGGTGTTCCAGGCCACCGTCATACAGCGCGTCATACACTGGCATGATCGCACCGCCGGGATAACCAAAGACGGTGTTGACGCCCTGCGCTCGCAACGCATGTACCACCCATTGTGCTCCATTCATAGTGACTTCCCCGTTGTAGATCGCGAGAAACAGAATTTTATGCTACTAACCATTATCTGCTCCTCTCTTCTGTTTTTAAGGTCAAAAAAAACCCCCGGACCTTTCGGTGCGGGGGTCTTAGTTCGTTAAGGCTTGATTCTTAAGCCTTTCCTCGTCCAAGTGCAGCCCCGCACGGTGGGATAATAATCACCACCACGCTAATCACGACCAGGCTAATCACTCGTAGAAGGGCTTTCATTTGTATGCTTTCTGGCTTCTTGTTCGAAGGAATACCTAAAGAGTTATCACAGATTTCATAAACAACACAATGTTTTTTTAAAATGAATTTTCTGAGCAGGATAACACTTTAGTAAAAAATCTTTGTTTTTTATGAGAAAAATGGCAAATGAAAATAATTCACCTGTTGGCGATAAAAGAGGAAGGTTTACCGTTTCGATTAACTTTGCGCGGGCGGTTCAGAGAAAGTTGTAATGTTTCATGGATGAGCAAACAGACGGGAACCTGCTTCGCAGATCGATAAGGTGATTATTAACAGCGTTCCTTTTGAGGACTAATCTTCCCTGCCAGGAGGATCTATGTCGCTATCGATTGTTTTTACACGCGCTGCGCTCGGGGTTTCAGCACCGCTTATCACCGTAGAAGTTCATATCAGTAATGGTCTGCCCGGGCTGACAATGGTTGGCCTGCCGGAGACCACCGTCAAAGAGGCGCGCGATCGGGTCCGTAGTGCAATAATCAACAGCGGTTATACCTTCCCGGCAAAGAAAATTACTATTAATCTCGCGCCGGCTGATTTACCTAAAGAGGGTGGCAGGTACGATCTCCCCATCGCGGTTGCGCTTCTGGCAGCCTCTGAGCAGCTCAGCACTTCCCGACTGGGCCAATATGAGCTTGTGGGCGAGCTGGCGCTTACAGGCGCGTTACGGGGGGTTCCTGGCGCAATCTCCAGCGCTATAGAGGCGATTAAAACCGGACGGCAAATTATTGTTGCTCAGGAAAATGCCGCAGAGGTGGCGCTGACAGGCGGGCGGGATTGTTTTGTTGCCACTCATCTTCAGGAGGTATGTGCCTTTCTTGAAGGCAAGCACGAGTTACCCCTTCCCTCTGCTGAGAATACCTCTCTGCCACCTTATACAGAGGATCTTGCTGATGTTATTGGACAAGAGCAAGGGAAACGAGCACTGGAAATAACTGCTGCCGGAGGCCATAACCTGCTGCTTATTGGCCCTCCGGGTACCGGAAAAACCATGCTGGCCAGTCGCCTGAATGGGCTTTTACCGCCGCTAAGTAATCAGGAGGCCCTGGAGAGTGCAGCGATCCTTAGTCTGGTCAATGCCAGCAACCTGCATAAGCATTGGCGCTGTCGGCCTTTTCGTTCTCCCCATCACAGCGCCTCACTTACGGCCATGGTTGGTGGAGGCTCAATTCCTGCGCCCGGTGAAATTTCGCTGGCGCATAATGGCATTCTGTTTCTGGATGAATTGCCTGAATTTGAACGACGCGTACTGGATGCGTTACGTGAACCTATTGAGTCAGGCCGAATTCATATTTCGCGCACCCGAGCGAAGATCACCTATCCGGCACGCTTTCAACTAATTGCAGCAATGAATCCCAGCCCTACAGGACATTATCAGGGTAAACATAACCGCTGTTCGCCCGAACAGACGCTACGCTACCTGGGCCGCCTGTCAGGTCCCTTCCTCGATCGTTTTGATATGTCGCTGGAAATCCCGCTTCCTCCACCCGGTTTACTAAGTCAGCCGGTAAAAAGAGGCGAAAGCAGTGAGGAGGTACGACAGCGCGTCATTGAGTCTCAGGAGCGTCAGCACAGCCGACAGCGCACATTAAATGCCCGGCTCGACAGCAACGCATTACGTGAACACTGCCGATTACGTGATGAGGATGCACTCTGGCTGGAGCAGACGCTAACGCAGCTCGGGCTCTCAATTCGCGCCTGGCAGCGTTTGCTCAAGGTCGCACGTACTATTGCTGATATTGAACGGTGCGAACGGCTGGAACGCCATCATTTGCAGGAAGCACTGGGCTATCGGGCTATTGATCGACTGCTGATTCATCTTCAAAAGATGATGACGTAAAAAAGGGGCTTACGCCCCTTCTGACTTAATCTTCTGATTCAGTATAGTCTTCTGCACCTTCCACCTGAGGTTTACCACCAGACAGGGTATGAAAGCGCTTAGGACGCTTAATGCGCGTCATATACTTGGACCACACACGCTCTGCTTCCGTAACCGGTTCACGCTGACCGCGGCAGACCGCGACAAATTGAACTTCTTCTTCGGTTGCGGGTTCACGTTTACCCAGGTCAAGCTCGTTAAAGGCATAACCATGGCGTTCAAGCAGTTGAGCCTCTTTGATGGTGAAATCACCGTGACGAGAGAACCCACGTGGGTAGTATTTGTTGTCGAAATATCGATTAGTCGTCGTAAAGCTTTCCGCCATCCTACACGCTCCTAATTCTTCTGGCCGAGCTATTTATGGCGCGGAGTATTAGTTACGCTTGACAGAGTGTAAAACAAAACATTTAAATCATAACGACAAAATTTTTTGCGGAGAAAGATGTGGATACGGAATTATTAAAAACTTTTCTTGAAGTGAGTAAAACTCGCCATTTTGGACGTGCCGCAGAAGCGCTGTATCTGACGCAATCTGCAGTGAGTTTCCGTATTCGTCAGCTTGAAAATCAGCTTGGTGTGAATCTTTTTACCCGCCATCGCAATAATATCCGCCTGACGGCGGCAGGTGAAAAGCTTTTACCCTATGCCGAAACGCTAATGAATACCTGGCAGGCTGCGCGTAAGGATGTCGCAAACACATCTCGTCACAATGAATTTTCTATCGGAGCCAGTGCTTCGCTATGGGAGTGCCTGCTGACAGAATGGTTAGGAAAATTGTATCAGGCGCATGAAGGTTTGCAGTTTGAGGCACGAATTGCTCAGAGACAATCTCTGGTAAAACAACTGCATGAACGGCAGCTGGATCTGCTGATTACGACAGAAACGCCTAAAATGGATGAGTTCAGCAGCCAGTTACTGGGGCATTTTACACTGGCACTGTATTGCGCATCAGCCTCACAGTTGAAGGCCGATCTTAATTACCTGCGTCTGGAATGGGGTGCCGATTTCCAGCAGCATGAGCAAGGACTGATTGCCAGCGATGATATTCCTGTCCTGACGACCAGTTCTGCTGATTTAGCGCGTCGGCAACTGGCAGGATTAAATGGCTGCACATGGCTGCCCGTAAGCTGGGCAGAAGAAAAGGGAGGAATGCATACGGTGACTGACAGCATGACGCTGACGCGTCCTTTGTATGCAATCTGGTTGCAAAACAGCGATAAGCAGTCGCAGATCCGTGAAATTTTGAAGGTTGTTGTTTTTGAGTGATGTTTATTCCCGCTGAAAGGCGGGAGCCTGACAAGGCTGGAGGTATAATTTGCCAGGTTACTGGCCGAATTTTAGGCAAAAAAAATCCTTTGCCGAAGCAAAGGATAATTTTCTGGCAGGGGCGGAGAGACTCGAACTCCCAACACCCGGTTTTGGAGACCGGTGCTCTACCAATTGAACTACGCCCCTAATTAGGGTGGCGGAACGGACGGGACTCGAACCCGCGACCCCCTGCGTGACAGGCAGGTATTCTAACCGACTGAACTACCGCTCCACCGAATTTCTTTACTGTAATACTCCCGGTTGTCACCCCGGTCTACTGCTAATTTGATGCCTGGCAGTTTATGAATTACGTTGTAATTCACCCTTCGGGCCGTTGCTGCGCAACGTTCAAAAGCGTTCGCTTTTGTCCTACTCTCTGTCGAGTAGTGAACTGCCACAAAG